>JACCYN010000136.1 GCA_013696465.1 Pyrinomonadaceae bacterium | reverse complement strand
CGAACAATTCCGATTCGATTAAAGTTTCAGGAATCGCCGCACAGTTAACTGCGATGAACGGATGCCGGGCGCGCTTGCCTGAGAAGTGGATGCCTTTGGCGATGAGTTCCTTGCCTGTGCCTGATTCTCCGGTTATCAAAACGGTCGCATCCGTCGCGGTGACGCGCCCGACGCGGTCGAGCGCTTCCTGCATCGCCTGAGAGGTGCCGATGATTGACTCCAAACGAAAACGCTCGTGAACCAAGCGGCGCAGGTTTCGGTTCTCCGCCACCGCCCGCCCGAAGGTGAGCGCCTTCTCGACCGTCAAGCTGATCTGGTCGCGGTTAAACGGCTTGGGGATAAAATCGAACGCGCCGGAACGCATCGCTTCAACCGCCGTTTCTACATCGCCGTAGGCGGTGATGACGATGACCGGCGTCTCGCTCTTGATGGCACTTGTGCGGCGCAGCAGTTCAAGACCCGAAAGACCCGGCATTCGCACATCGGTGACAAGGCAATCAACTTCGTGCGTGGTGAAGAGGTCGAGCGCTGTCAGTCCGTCGGCTGCCGTCAGTACCTCGTAATCATCTTCACGCAGCCGGTACTCCAGCACGCGCCGAAGACTATCATCGTCATCCGCAATTAAGATGACGGGCGCGTGGTCGCGGTTCGGCGTTTTCTCGATATTCGTCGTCTCAGTCTTCATTAACAATTCACAGTGTAGAGTCCGGTGAGATTTGCTTTGGTGTGGCGTCGTGCTGCTTGCTCGTCCATGCTTCAATGGCGCGCAAAGTTTCGACGGCTTCAACGGTGCGTCCCTGTAAGACTTGCTCGCTGAAATGCAGGTATTGCTGCGCTAGTTGGTCAATGATACGTGCGTCTTCGCTGATTGATTCGGCGACGCTCGCCGCAACTTCGTCGCGCGTCACGCTGGGCCGCCCTTGCAGCATTCGTATGTGCGAGACGATGCGCATCGCCGGAGGGTCGAGTTTCCGGTGAAAGACGACGATGGCATCTTCGAGCGCACGAAGTTCGCGCTCGCGCCAGTTGGAACGCCACAGCGCCCAGCCGAAGGCGACGCCGATAAAGAGGAAGACGCCGCGAAACAGGAGTTGCGTCGCGCCGGGACGCAACAACTCGTCTGCGAAACTGCCGGAAGAATGAACATCGGCTCCAAGCTGCGCGTGCATCGCTGCATCGACAACCCACATTGCCAGGCCGAGCAGCAGCCCGTAGATGATTTCTTTATAACGCTTGAGCATAATGCCTTCAACTCTCCTGATGAAAAGCAGGGTGCTCCTGCCTTTGTGGGAAGCGCTCTAACATTGTAACTCACCTGCGCTCTTCTTCCGCCCTACTGAAAGCGCACCGTGACGCGCCCGCTAAATAGACGCGGATACCCAACGTGGGTACCAGAGAAAACGCTCTCGAAATTGTAGATGAAACCCGGGCAAGACAAATTGAATCTCGCCCTGGCTGATTCCCATGTAACGTAAATCCTCAGGGAGCAGCGGGGCGCAAGACCATAAAATACATACCGAGCCCAATCAGCTAAATACCACAGGCGATGTAGATAAACATCGAGACAGATCGACGAAGGTTTCGTGTTTCCATCGGCTGTTTATCCTTCTCACATACTGGCGGCTAACATTTATTTAGACGCCCCAAGTGGCACCACGGATTTTTGTGTTTACTGTGCTTGCCCGTTCTTCTCGACGATCAGTTTGCCGCGCATCATGTTCATCCCGCACGTCCACGTGAATTCGCCCGCCTTGTCAGGCGTGAACTCAATCGGCGTCGTCTTAAATGCGGGCAGATCACGCGCGATCCCGAAGTCACCGAAGATGACCTGCTCGCTGCACGAGGCGGTCTCGTCGCGATAGAAATCAAGACGCACAGGCGCTCCTTCTTTAACGACGATGACATCTGGCGAGTAGCCGCCTTTGACGGTGACTTTGATTTCCTGCACGCCGCTTTCCGTCACCAATGCCGCGACGCTCTCGCGCTCGCCGAAGAAGTACCAGAAAACAAAACCGATGGCGGCGACGCCGCCGATGACGACCACAATCTCTGTCGCGTCCATGTCAATCTCCTTTGCGACTCACAACGCGCCCGCGCGGAAGCGGCGCAGGCGTAAACTGTTGACGACCACCGAGACGGATGAGAAAGACATCGCCGCGCTCGCAATAATCGGTGACAAAAGCCATCCCGTCAGCGGGTAAAGCAAACCGGCGGCGAGGGGTATGCCGATTACGTTGTAGATAAACGCCCAGAAGAGGTTCTGCTTGATCGTGCGAAGGGTAGCGCGCGATAACTTGATTGCGGTTACGACGCCGCGCAAGTCGCCGCGAATGAGCGTGATGTCAGAGGCCTCAATCGCCACGTCAGTGCCAGTCCCGATGGCGATGCCGACGTCGGCTTGCGCCAGCGCCGGAGCGTCGTTGATGCCGTCGCCGACCATGCCGACGATTTTCTTTTCGGCTTGCAGCCGCTTAATTTCTACGGCTTTGCCTTCCGGCAGGACTTCAGCCAGCACGCGCGTGATGCCGACCTGAACGGCAACGGCTCTGGCCGTCCGCTCGTTGTCGCCCGTCATCATGGCGACTTCAAGACCCATGTCCCGCATCTGTTTGATGGCGTCTTTCGACTCCGGCTTGATTTCATCGGCGACCGCGAGGAGTCCGGCGAAGTGCCCGTCAACTGCCGCGTACATGGGCGTCTTACCTTCCCCGGCCAGACGTGCCGCTTGTTCCTCGAATCCATCAAGCGCAATTTTGCGGTCGCGCATCAGCTTGAGGTTGCCGAACAGCAGGCGACGACCGCCCGTCTCGGCTTCGATACCGTGTCCCGCAATAGCGTTGAAGTTTGTGACTTCGACGAGTTGCAGCCCGCGCTCTTCCGCGCCGCGCACAATCGCTTCCCCTAAAGGATGCTCGCTTCCCTTCTCAGCCGAGGCCGCGAGTCGGAGCAATTTGTCTTCGCTGACCGCGTCGCCTCCGTTCCGGGCTGCGACCACGTCGGTCAGCGCGGGCTGACCTTTGGTGATCGTGCCGGTCTTGTCGAGCACGATGGTGTCGAGCTTTTGTGCCGTCTCCAACGCTTCGCCGCCCTTGACGAGGAGGCCCGATTCCGCGCCCTTGCCCGTCCCGACCATGATCGCCGTCGGCGTCGCCAGTCCCAGCGCGCAAGGACAGGCGATGATGAGCACGGCGACGAAATTGACGAGCGCGAAAGTGAAGCGCGTGTCA
>JACCYN010000071.1 GCA_013696465.1 Pyrinomonadaceae bacterium | reverse complement strand
TCTAACTCTTTGTTGCATCACCTTTTAGCCGTGCTGCGTAATTCCAGAGCTCTTTAAGAAATCAATGCGACTCGTGAAAGCCGCCGTATTGAGATTACGATCCCGCTCTAAAGGGAATCGGCGAAAGACGCAAAGCGCACGTCGTATCTGTCCACAATCAATCTCATTTATTCAATTTCTTCAATAATCGTTCCGCGTGGTTGCGCGCGATGAGCGGGAGGCGTTCGTCCGTCGTCAAATCGCGCATGAGCGGAACGAGTTGGCGCGGATCGGAAAGTCCATTGCGGCTAAGGAGCGTGTCGAGATTTTTCATAAGGCGCGGCGTGCTCAACGGATCGCTCTGGCGCGCGATGTTGATGTCGAAGACGAAGAGGGATTGATCGGCGATGCGACGGTACTCCGAGATGAGCAGAAAGGCGTTGCGATCATGCGTCCAATTAAATTCCGCTGTGCGACGGCGCGTGTCCTGTTGCATCGAAATTCCGTGCGTGCCTTGATGCGGAAACTCTTTCTCCGCTTGATACTTTGTATCGGAATCGAGGAATCGCAACGCCTCCCACAATAGAACAATGCGCTTTAGTGCGTCGGCGGATAACTCGACGGGTTCGACGAATGTTTCCGACGAATGTTTACGCTCGAAGCTGATGCGCCCGCGCCCCGCCGCGTCGTGCTCAATAAGGAAGCGCGGGATTTGAAACTGCGGCTGCTTGAATTCATAAGTGTAGCGAACCGCCGCCGCCGCGTTATTCTCTCCGTTTATCTGCGCGCTTGCAGCCGTTGCCGCAACGCCCGGTCGCGGCGTCGTTTTATTTTGCCCCGTAGCGGCGATTGCCGCGCTCAAGAAAAACAACGCGGCAATCGTTATGTTTGGAAATGTTAATACTTGCTGTTTCATTCAAATTTCACCGAGACAAGCTTCGACACGCCTACCTCTTCCATCGTCACACCGTAGAGCGCACGCGCCATCTCCATCGTGCGCTTATTGTGCGTGATCACGATGAACTGCGTCTGCTCGGCCATCTCGATGATCTTCGATGTGAAGCGTCCGATGTTTGCTTCGTCCAAAGGCGCGTCCACTTCGTCCAAGAGGCAGAAGGGCGACGGGCGGTAACGAAAGACGGCGAGCAGCAGCGCGAGCGCCGCCATCGCCTTCTCGCCGCCCGAAAGCAGCAGCACGTTTTGCAGGCGTTTGCCCGGCGGCTGCGCGATAATGTCAATGCCTGATTCTAAAACATCTTCGTCGTCAATCAAACCCATGCGCCCTTGACCGCCGCCGAAGAGTTCGGCGAAGAGACGCCCGAAGTTGTCGTTGATCGTTTCAAACGCCGTTCGGAAACGCTCGCGCGAACGCCGTTTGATTTCACGCAAAGCTTCTTCGGTGCTGCTGATGCCGTCGAGAATATCTTGCCGTTGCGTGGTCAGGAACTGCAAACGCTCTTCGGCTTCCGAGAGTTCTTCGAGCGCCATCATGTTGACCGCGCCGAAACTTTCAAGGCGCGCCCGCAACTCTTCGACGTGCGCGCGATTCGCTTCCAAGTCGAATCCCTGATTTTCTTCCGCGCTGAACAAACCGGATAATTCTTCGAGCGTTTGTCCGAGTTCGCTCACGCAACTTTCGTGCAGATAGTTGAGACGCGCGGACGCCTCCGCCTGCTGAATTTCGTGAGCGGCGCGTTCGTCGCGCGCGACGGCCGCCTCACGGTTCAACTCGGAGAACTGCGCAGACAACCTATCGGCTCCTTCCCTCGCCTCCGTCAGCTTTCGTGTCGCCGCCTCAATTTCACCAGCGCGGCGCACGTGCTCATCTTCAAATTCTCCGGCGCTCTCTTCCGTTTCGCTAATCGAGCGGCGCAGTTCCGCGATTCGATCTTCAGCCGCCTCCGTCTCAACCCGGTGATTCTCAAGCCGCGCCTCAAGGTCAACGGCTTCCGCCTCCATCCGCCGCAGTTCGGAGACGCTGGCGCGACGGCGCTCGGCTGCTGCGGCTGATGTTGCGCGCTGTAAACTCAGATTCTCTGTTTCGACTTCGGCGGCGCGACGCGCGACATTAAGATTTTCGGCCGCTGCGGCCACTTCTTCCGCCGCCAGACGGCGACGTTCCGCCGCCGCCATCGCCTCGCGCTCGGCTTCGGCGCGTTGTTCCTCCAGCGCGCGGCGTTCTTCGTCAAGCCGCCGGGCGTCATCCGCCACAACGCGCATGTGACGCTCGGCTCGCTCAATCTCCCCCGCGAGTTGCGCGGATTGTAGTTCGCGCCCTACCTGCTCGCGCTCAAGCCGCCCGATGGCTTCATTCAACAGCACGACGGAATCTTCCAACTCGCTCACGCGCGCGCGCGCCGCTGTCGCTGTTTCTTCGGCAAAAAGCACAACGGATTCGAGTTCGGCCGCCCGCGCTTCCGCATCGCGCATCTCGCGTTTGAAGGCCAGTAACCCCGCGTTCTTCTCTCCCTCGGTGCCCGCACCGTTGGCGCTCAAGAACCCACCGGCGATAATCACGTCTCCGTCAATCGTGACGCACATATCGTTCGATTCGAGTGAGCGCAACATCGCTTCGTCGAGACTGTTGGCGAGCGGCGCGTTCATTTCTCTGGCGAGCGTGCGGTTAAGCACGTCGAGAATTTCCGGCGGCGCGGCGAGCAAGTCGCGGACGTGCAAACCAATTGTCGCCATGTTTTCGTTCGCTCTTTCACCACCGACGCTGTGGTGATCGACAAGCAACGCGACTCCGGTATCGGTGACGACGAGCGGCGACGCATCAGTGCTTTCATTTTCATCTTCTCCGCTTCCGCCACGCAGACCTGCGACGAGAAAGGAGGCGCGTCCCGCTTGCTCTCTTTTCAACCACAGACAACCGCGCGCGGCATCCTCCGGCGTCGGCACGATCACTGATTGCAGCATCCCGCCGAACACGCCTTCGACCGCCGCCTCCCACTGCGGCTCAACGCGCAGCACATCGGCGAGCGTGCCCCTACAATGAAAACCTCTGTCTTCGTTTTCAGATTCGTGGGAGAAGATGCGCTGCACCGCTTCGGAGTAGTAAGCGCGGCGGGCGTCTAAATCTTGGAGCGCATCAAGGCGGTGACGCACGCGCACGTATTCGTCTCTCGCCCGCGCGTATTCTTCGGTTGCTGTCGCCGCGAGTTCGCGCGCCTCATTGATGATTTCAATTGCCCCGTCGCGTTCGCGGTGCAAAGCAGCGAGACGCCCGGCGGCCGTCGCCACTTGCGCGCGCAACTCGTCGGACTCTACTTGCGCTTTTGCGTGCGCGGCTTCGGCGCGCTCGCCTTCACGATGCAATCCTTCGGCTTGCGCCTCAAACCGTTCGAGCGTCGCTTGCAATCCGCGCCCGATCTCCATCAATCTTTCGGCAACACCCGTGTGCGTGAGTTGTTCCGCGCGCGAACGCTCGATCTCCGCTTCTGCCTCTTGCACGAGTTTCAAACGGAGAGTTGTTTCAGCTTCGGCCACTTCGAGAGCGCGCGTGAGACTTTCCGCTTCGCCGCGCGATTCGGTTTCGCGTTTCCGCAAAATTTCACATTCCGCCCGCACCGCATCGAGGCGCGCCTCAACCGTTCTGCTTTCGAAGTTGATGTTTTCAATTTGTCGTTCGAGCGTGAGTTTCTGTTCCTGCTGGTAGCCGAGTTCGCGCTCGCGCCGGTCACGTTTGAGCGCGGCATCGGCGGCCGACTCGCGTATCTCCGCGAGTTCTTCTTCGCTTCGCCGCGCTTCCGCCGTCGCTTCGCGCATCTCCTCTTCGCCGCGCGTGAGGGCTTCGGCGAGCCGTCGTTCCGCGTCGCCCGCTTCCCTCAACCGCACGCGCAACTCGTTCAGCAAAGCGTCGAGCGACAGCTTGTCGGCCGCGTAAAAGCGACGCAGCAACTCGCGCAACTCTTCGCGCAATTGTCGGTAACGGCGCGCTTTGGCCGCTTGACGACGAAGGCTACCCGCCTGCCGCTCGATCTCGGAAACGATGTCGGAGACGCGGCTGAGATTCACGCGCGCCGAATCAAGACGCGATTCGGCGGCGCGTTGGCGCACGCGAAACTTGGTGATCCCGGCCGCCTCTTCCACCAGCGCGCGGCGATCCATCGGCTTCGCGGAAAGAATCTGCCCGATGCGCCCCTGCTCAATAATGGCGTAGTGCCCGCCAGCGAGTCCTGTGCCCGAAAACAAATCCTGTATGTCGCGCAGACGACACTGCCGGTTGTTAAGGAGATACTCGCTTTCGCCGGAACGGAAAAGTCGGCGCGTGATCGAGACGGTTTCACCCGGCGCGAAGTCAAGCGCGCGCCGCGTCGGTCGCCAGTGCCTGCTATGCCGCAGCGCGCTTTTTTCCTTTGCCTCGTTTAAGTTTTGTTCATCCTCGACATGCTGATTTTCAGTCCGTTGTTCGATTGTTGCGGACTGTCCGTCGTTCGATTCTTCGTTTGCGCTTCGTGGCTGTTCGTCTGAATGCTCTGTGATGTTCGCGTCTTGATTATCCACCCTCGCATCAACATTCATCTCGGCGGCGATCTTCTCTTCGACGATTCCGCTCTGCTCGTCAATCCCCTCGAGCGTGTGATCAATATCTTCGACGCCCGCCTCCAACTCCGCGTCTTCAATCACCGTCTCGTCGCGCACGAGATGCAACACGACTTCGGCCATCCCGCCCGGCGCGCGATCCCGCGTGCCCTGAAAGATTACGTCCTGCATCTCCGCGCCGCGCAGGTGTTTAACTCTCTGTTCGCCCAGCACCCACGCGATGGCGTCGGCGACGTTCGACTTGCCGCAACCGTTCGGGCCGACAACGGCCGTTACGCCCTCGCCCGTAAAGAAGAGTTCCGTGTGATCGGCGAAGGATTTGAATCCGGTAATACTTAAGCGTTGTAGTTTGAACATTCTTCGTGTGCTCTTGATGTGTCTGTGGCTAACCGGAAAACAACACGGTGTAGAACGAATTCGGGAGAGGCACACTATATGTTGCACAAGCCGTGATGTCAAACTAAAACATCAAGCGACCGAAGCTTATCGCTGTAGGGTCAAGGCTTAACGATGGGCAATTGATTCGCCTATCGTTCGTCTTGTCGCAAGCTCGCGGCGGGCGAAGAGCGCAAGATCAACTCCGGGACGTAAAGTGTATGTGCCCGTTTGAACGTAGTCGGGTTGCGCCATCATTTCGGGCGTCTGTTTTTGCGAGCAGATTACAACGGGTTGCGTCGGCGCACCGACTCCACTTAGGTAAGCGACCGATTTGTAGTCGCGCAGATACCAAGGCAACGGCCAGTAACCGGAGTCCGCCGTGTTTGAAGTGATCGCAATCGGAGTTTCGGTTCCCGTGCCCGCGCGCCGGGCGAGATTTTCAATTGCCTCGACGAGTCGCACGGTGTCGCGCTTTGTGTGCGCGTAAACGTAAGGGTAACTGTCGTTATCGTATTCGTAGAAATTCAATTTCACCGTTTGATACGAACTCACGCCGACGGCCGCCGTGAGGATGATTAACGCAGGGGCTTGCGTGCCCCATCTTTTCAACGCTTCGGCGCGCATAAATTCCATTGCGAAGCCTGCCGCGAGCGCCATCGGCACGGAGATGTTAAGGGCGAGCCAAGGAGTTTTATACGGGATCAGCGAGTAAGCCGCTAAAATTCCAAACGCCCACGCTCCGGTGAAGACGGCGAATCGTTGGCGCGCTTTCAACAAAGCCCACGTCGTGCCGATCATGGCGAGCACAAAGGCAGGCGCTTCCTCCGCCTGCAGCCAACTGATGTACGTGCTGAAAGGCTTTTTATGGAACTCGCTCGCCCCCGTCTTCGTCCAGATTTTCAAAGACTCAACCGCGCCCGCTAGTCCTTTTTGATTCGTGAAAAAAGAGGAATAGAACACGACGTTAATAAAAAGGGAAAGCGCGATTGCGCCGCCGAACAGCAGAGCCACGTCCGTCGCACTGCCGTACCTCGCCGCGTTCAAATTCAATTTATCATTCCAGACGAATCGCATCCACAGAATCGCCACGAGCGCTGCCAAAATGAGCACGCCGACGGAAATAAAAGCCGTCTCTTTCGTCGCAAAGAGCAGAGCGAGCGCGGCAGACGCAAGCAGTAGATCGGAGGGGCGTCCCGCATCATAGTAGCGAATTAAGCAGACAACCGCACCAAAGGTAAAGAACACGAAAAGCGCTTCGTGAATGAAGTAGCGCGAGATGAAGACCGCGCCGGGCGAGACGGCGATGAGCGCGGCGGCGGAGAGAGCGCCGAAGCGTCCGATGCGGCGCGTCAGTAGCAGCGGAAGCACAACTGTTGCAACGCCGAAGAGCGCAGGGACGAGGCGCACGGCGTAGGTGTTGAGTCCGAGAAGAAAGACGGGCACGAGCGCGAAGTAGTAGAGCACGGGGCCGTGATAGTTCGACGGGTCGTACTGGTATCTGCCTTCGCGCACAAGGTTCGTCAGGAAGAATCCGTTGACGCCTTCATCGTGGTGCATCGGCTTCAGTTCGAGCAGATACAGACGCAAGAAAGCGGCCGCCGCGATCACGGCGAGGCTTGCCCAGAACCACGCGCGGTCGGACATCTCGGCAACGCGGTTGTCATCGAAAGACTCCGGCGCAGCAGTCTCCGTTCTTTGACCGACGTGCTTTGCAGCAGGCCACCCGGCCGTTGCTGTTGCGCGCGTATCACGTTTCGTTTTTTGAGTCGCTTTACGGGCGCGCGATTTTGTAGAGGCGGTAGGCACCTACTTCTCCGATTTTTTCGTGTTGCATAAAGAAGTTTTCGTTGACCGTCAACATCGCTCGCTCAAGCGGGCTGACGACGACGTAATCAACATTGTATTTGGCAAGTAAAGCGTTCGCGTCCGCGCCGCCCGCGTACATCCTTTTGATGTCGGCTTCGCGCGCGCGGTAGTCAATGCCGTGCGTCCACAGATGTCCCGGATAACCCATCAGCGAACGCCGTCCTGAGAGCAACGCCGGGTGATTATAAATCGGCGCATGAAGCACGCGCGAGCGCGGGTGAGTCGTATCTTCCATCATCCGACCGAAGGCAATGCCGCCGCTCGTAAAAATCTTCTGCTCGCCGCTTCCCCTTACGACGCGCCACACATCAAGCGCGCCCGCGAACACAAGCGTGAAAAACAGCACACAAGCGGCCGCGCGCCTGATGCCTCTGCCTTGCCAGAGGTGAACGAGCATCAACGCCACAAGCGGCGCTGACGCGACGTACCAGAAGAAAATCACTTTGATGTTGTCCCAAATCCAAGGCGCAAGCTTCACCGTGTTCGGGATGATAAAGCAGAGGGTAAACGGCAAATAGTAAAACAACAAACGACGCGAAACGAGCGGCGTGTCATCCTTCGTGCGCCACAGGAGGGCGGCGACGAGAAGCGGAATAAACATCCCTAAGTTGACGAACCAGAAGCGTAGCGCGTTAATGTCACCACGATCCCAACCGTATTGCAGACCGAAAAAGCTTTCTGCCTGCATCGCGCTACCGCGCGTCACCCACCACATTTGCGGCAACGCCAAAAGGGACGCGACCGCGAAGAAGATAAACCACAAACGCCAACGCCGGAACAAGAGCGCCAGACACGCCCCGATCATCATCAACACGGCGAATCCGTGCGCGTGCGCGAGCGGCAGCAAACCCGCGACCGCGCCCGCCGCGATCATTCGCCGCTCGTCGAGTTTGTCAGGTGAAATAGATGGAGCTATGACAGTTGCAACATCATCACTATTCATCTTCCCGCGTCGCGCTCGCTTCGCAGATTTTTTGCCTTTTTCCTTTTGCCTTTTAACTTCTTCGCCCTCGCCCCCGCTCACCTCCCACCACAGCGTGGCGACGACGAGGAAAAGCGGCAAGCCGAGCAACAAACTTCGCTGCGGAACAAACAACACGGTCAGCGAGTTTCCCCAGCGATAGAGGCTGCCCGTCATCGTGTAGTTGCGCGGCAAGTTCATCAGTGTTTCAAAAAACCCATGTTCGCTCGCATACGACAGAAACATCCACCAACCCAAACCGCCGCTCAAAAACACGAGACACACGGCGATGAGCGCCGCCCGAAAGTCTCCCGTCAACTTCTCTGCCCAACGCTTCAACACGCCGAACAAAGCGAACGCGAGCACCGTGTTTTCCAACAACAAGCTTCCGCGCAAACTCGCTCCCGCGCGGGTGAAAAGCGCTGCGACAAAGTCGATCAGAAATGGATAAGTTAAACGCGCCCCGGCATACTCCGTGTGTTCCGGCGGATAGTTTTCACCGCGCACGAAACCTGAGATCGTGCCGAGGTGAAACGGCAGATCGCCGAGATTATTATCAACGCCTGTGTAAATCTCTCCCGCGCGCTCAAAGCAGGCTTGCCTAAAGACGAGCCACAGCAAAAGCAAGATGAAGAGCGAAAGAATCGTACTAATCGTCACGCGGTGGTCGCGCAGAGATGCGGTGGTGCGCAAACGCACCACCGCATCGTTCCAATCGAAGCGCGCGTGCGCCCGCAAACTCTCTTTACTAAGAAGCGAAAACGGCGCGGCGAGAACCGCGATTGTCAGAAGAATCGTGAGCGGCGTCAAACTTCCGGCGAGCGAAGCGAAACCGAAGCCGACTAATCCGAACAACGCGAACCCGATGCACGCGCCCGCCGACAAACGCGATTCGAGTTTTGCTTCCGGGTCAAAGAGGTATGTGAGCAGCGCGCCGCTGATAACAACAAAGAGGGCGAGAAGGAGAGCAAGCAGCATGTGTGTGTTAGATTTGCGGATCGAAACGGATGAATAAATTTCAGCGACGAACGAGCGGATTATAAGCGAAGTTCATCCTCACTTTGCAACAACCGGAGCTTTACTGTGGAAGCGCGTCGCTGGACGACCGGGCATCTCACAGTGTAAATAAGTGGGGTAAAATTTCGCTGCTATGATTTATTCAAAGGCTTTATCCGAAAGGTAATCATTTATGCTTCGCGCAGGCATCGTCGGACTTCCGAACGTTGGCAAGTCAACGCTCTTCAACGCGCTCACGGCGCAATCCGCCGCTTTGGCCGCCAACTACCCGTTCGCTACGATTGAGCCAAACGTCGGCGTCGTGCCCGTCCCCGATGAGCGACTCAAACCACTTGCCGCGCTCGTTAAAACCGACGTGATTGTTCCGGCGACAATCGAGTTCCTTGACATTGCCGGGCTTGTGCGCGGGGCTTCAAAGGGCGAAGGCTTAGGCAATCAATTCCTCGCCAACATCCGCGAGACCGACGCCGTGATCCAAGTCGTGCGCTGTTTTGAGAACGATGAGATCGTGCACGTCGAAGGCTCGGTTGACCCGCAGCGCGACATCGAAACGATTGCCATTGAACTCGCTCTCGCCGATCTCGCCTCGGTGGAGAAGCGACGCGAGCGGGCGCAAAAGGCGGCGAAGAGCGGAGATAAAACGGCAACGGCGGAGATGAACGTGGCGGACAAACTGCTCGTCGCGCTCGCCGACGGCAAACCCGCCCGCAGCGTTGCGCTCAACGAAGACGAACACGGAATCGCGCGCTCGTTTTTCTTGCTGACGCTGAAGCCGACGATCTACGCCGCCAATGTTGACGAAGCGACGCTCGCCGCGCCCGAAGGAAACGCGCATCTTCGCACGGTGCGCGAGATCGCCGAACGGGAAGCTTCCGAATCGGTGATGATCTCTGCGCAGATCGAAGCTGAACTGGTTGAGCTTGCGCCGGAAGAGCGAAAGGATTATTTGCAATCGCTCGGCGTCGCCAGTAGCGGCGTGGATGAGTTGATTAAAAGCGCATACCGTCTGCTCGGACTGATGTCTTTCCTGACGGCAGGCGAAAAGGAGGTGCGCGCGTGGACGATTAAGCAAGGCACGCGCGCCCCGCAAGCGGCAGGCGTGATTCACTCGGACATCGAGCGCGGTTTTATTCGCGCCGAAATCGTCGGCTACGACGAGTTACTGCGTGCTAAATCATATGCGGTAGCGCGCGAAGGAGGATTGTTGCGGCTCGAAGGCAAAGAGTATGTGATGCAGGAAGGCGACGTGGTTAACTTTCGCTTCAACGTCTGAAGTCAATTTCTTTCAACGGTATTTGATCCTGCTATCCCGCACAATCGGAACGTAACATTCTCGACCCGGTTTTCAAAGGCGATGGAGTTGCCGAAGACCGGAGTTTGTTAGCGTGCCACCTCGCCGCCCTTCCACCGCCACGGCGGAATAGGATTAGCAATCGCCCACAACCCGCTCCTGTTCGCTCTAGCTCTCTGTTCGGCGCGGGCATAAGCCCTGCGGTCAGCCGTCGTTTGGTTGAGTCCCGATTCCTTGTCGTGCCATGCCATCCCCGCTTTGATCTGTTTCAGGTTGACATCCTCACCGCTCAACAGCGACACCTTGCCGAGTATGCGACCGATGTAATCCTGCTTGCTGTACTCGACATTCACATGCCTTCCGAAGAGGATTTTGGCCAGACTCAGTCGGGCTTGTTCGCCAAACTCTTGTCGCGTCTCCGGCGAGTCAATTCCGTTAAGTCGGACGTGGTGCTCTCCGGCGGCGGCATCGAGAATCGTGATCGTATCCCCGTCAGTAATTGCAATTACTTTGCCCTGTAGAGTCGAGGGCGTTTGCGCGTATGTGCAAATCGCCAGTAAGCCGACGAGGAAAAGCTGGAGAGGAATTCTACACAGCAGATTCATCTTTCATCCTTCCTGTACCGTGTTTTAGCCGCGCGCGCCCGCCGCACACTCGAAGCGACCATTTCTTATGTAAATAAAAGTCGAATACACTACGTTCTTCAATTCTCCGAAGTCAGGTGCTACAAAGCTTATAATGTGCGGCTACGTCGTTCTGAAAGATGTTGTTTAGCGGTGGATTGTTCGGCTGAAGGACTATCCGTGTGGCAGCGTTTGAGAGTATGATTTTGAGAAGGCGACTGTGATGATCCAGATTAACCGCAGAGAGTTTCTGAAACGCGGCGCGATGTCTTCAGCGGGGTTCGCTTCCCTGCCTTTAATCGGCAATTTCACTTTCGGTCAAAAGGGGCCTGAGCGACGCGGCGCGCCGAAGAAAGTGCTTATCATCGGCGCAGGTCTTGCGGGACTCGCGGCCGGTTATGAACTCGCGGAAGCCGGACACGACGTGACGATTCTTGAAGCGCGGTCGCGTCCCGGAGGGCGCGTGCTGACTCTGCGCGAACCCTTCGCCGACAAACTTTACGCCGAAGCGGGCGCGGCGCGCATCCCCGCGAATCACGATCAAACTCTGCGCTACGTTAAATTCTTTAATCTCCCGCTTGTCTCTTTCTATCCAAATACTTCACAGTTTATAAGTTTCAGAAACGGTAAGCGAAACGAAATCAATTGGCGGAAATTCACCGAACGGGTCGAAAGAGAGGTCGGTATTGAACTCGGCGAAAGCACCGCATGGTTCAAGATCGCGGGCGGCAACGATCAGTTACCGAAAGCGTTTGCCGATAAACTTAAAGACAAAATTATTTACAACGCCCCGGCCGTCAAAATTGCACACGACACCCGCGGCGTCGAAATCGTCTTCAGGCAAGAAAGCGGCTTTGCGACGCACAAAGCGGATCGCCTTCTCTGCGCGCTTCCCTTCTCCACCTTGAAGAAGATCGAAGTCACTCCGCGCTTCTCGCCGCCGAAGGGGAAGATCATCGAGGGATTGCAATATGATTCGGCGTCGCGCGTGATGTTGCAATGCGGTACGAGGTTCTGGGAAACGAATCGCTCAAATGGATTTGCGATCACAGACCAACCGGCAGAAATCTGGCCTTCGACGTTTAACCAACCCGGCACGCGCGGAATCCTGCAATGCTATTTGCGCGGCGATGCGTCGCTTGCACTCACGGCGGTCGGTGAATCCGAACGCATTAGTCGCACGCTCTCCACACTAGATAAAATATTTCCCGGCGCAAGCAAGAATTTCGAGACGGGCGCGACGAAATGTTGGAGTGAAGATGAGTGGGCGGGCGGCGCGTGGGCGCACCCTGATGCGAAGCAGATCGAACTGATCGTTCGACCCGAAGGGCGCGTGCATTTTGCGGGCGAACACGCCTCACACCACGCATCATGGATGCAGGGCGCGATTGAGTCGGGCAACCGCGCCGCCGTGGAAATTAACGAAGCCGCGTAAATGAAGCTGACCTTTCAACTTTCTGCGAGAGGACGCGCTCGACTGAATGCGCGTAGAAGTCGGAAGAAATTTTAAGCTTCGCGTTCCATTATCGTTTAAGCAGTGTGCGCGCCGCCATCACAAACAGATAAACGACGGCCAACATCACGCCAACCTTGATGATCGCACCCGCCATTCCGAATACCAACCCGACCGTCTGCAACACGATGCCTGCCGCCGCCAACACGAGCGGCAGCCCGACGATCAACACAAACACGCCCAGCAACACCAAACCAACGACTCTCATTGTATCCTTCATCTCTCACCTCCCGCTTTCCTTTTCATGCGCTCTTTAATGTTTTTCTCTGCGCTTCTTTTTCATGTACGAATAACCGGCGCGCGATGTTCCGGTGAAGAAGGCTGCGCCGAACGAAATGCAAGGTTTGCGCATCAAAAGATACGTCATACAACAACTGAATCATTTGTGATCGCTAGCGGCTTCCGCGCCCATTTCCCCTCTGCACGTTTGTGTTAAGCTTATCGCTTCTTTCGCGTCAAGGGAAAAAACCGTGTCCGGCTCGTATCCTTAACAATTTTCTATAATTTTTCAGGGCTTCGCATGAACAATCGTCGCACCAAAAATCTCTTTGCGGAATGGGACGAACCCGCTTCGGACGAAACGATTTCCGAGCCTTCCACTCATGCGCCGCTCGCCGAGCGGATGCGCCCGCGCACGCTCGCCGAGTTTGTCGGGCAGAATCATTTAACGGCCGATAGACGCATTCTGCGAACTCTGCTGGAAGGCGCGGGCGCGCTTCCGTCGCTTATCCTGTGGGGCGCGCCGGGGACAGGGAAAACGACGCTCGCGCGGTTGCTTGCAAGGCGTGGCGGGAGTCAATTCGTCGCTCTCTCGGCCGTCTTTTCGGGCGTGCGCGAAGTGCGCGCCGCGATTGCTGATGCGGCCGAAGCGCAACGCAAAAAAGACGTTCACACGATTCTTTTCCTTGACGAAATTCACCGCTTCAATAAAGCCCAGCAAGACGCGCTTCTTCCGGCCGTCGAAGCGGGAACAATAACGCTCGTCGGCGCGACAACCGAAAATCCGTCGTTTGAAATTAACAGTGCGTTGCTTTCGCGCTGCCGCGTGCTTGTGCTCAATCCGCTCACTTCGGAAGAGACGAAGACGATTTTGCGGCGCGCGCTTGAAGACCACGAGCGGGGCATCGCAAACTTGCTTCCGCGAATCTCCGACGAGAACTTGAAGCGTCTTGCCGCGTCTTCCGGCGGCGACGCGCGTGTTGCGCTTAACGCGCTCGAAGCGGCGACGCTTATCACTGAACCCGATACGGACAGCTTTCGCACGATCACCCACGATGCGCTCACCGAAGCTCTGGGTCGCGCGCGTTACGCTTACGATAAAGCGGGCGAGGAGCATTACAATCTCGCTTCCGCCTTGATCAAATCCTTGCGTAACTCCGACGCGAACGCCGCGCTCTACTGGCTGGCGCGCCTTATCGAAGGCGGCGCCGACCCTGTGTTTATCGCCCGTCGCCTCTGCATCTTTGCCTCCGAAGACATCGGACTCGCCGACCCGCAAGCCATCGTGCAGGCATCAGCGGCGGCGCAAATCACGCATCTGATCGGTCTGCCTGAAGCGCTCTACCCGCTTTCGCAGGCGACGATCTATCTCGCGCGCGCCCCGAAATCAAACTCCGTCAAACGAGCTTACATGAGTGCCCGCGAAGACGCCGAAGGGACGGCGAGCGAGCCTGTCCCGCTTCACTTGCGCAATGCGATCACAGGGTTGATGAAGCGCGAAGGCTACGGCAAAGGCTACCGTTACGTTCACGACGACCGACGCGCCCGCGAAGAGATGACGTGCTTGCCGGAGAAACTTCACGGGCGTGTCTATTACGAAGAAACGGAAACGCCGGATGAAGCATAATCAAAGGAATCTTGCGCCGCGCGTTTCGGGAAAAACGAGGGGGATTGATTGTTAAAATGTCTGCACAGAGATCGAAGAAAGAACAAGCTTACCTGTACGACCTTTACGTCGCGCCGCACTGGAGCGAACGCTTCGCGGAACTCGCTGATGAACACCTACAACTGCCGAAGAAGGGGCGCGTGCTCTACGTCGGTTCAGGCACGGGTGGTCACGCGCTGGCGCTGGCCGAACGCCACGCGCCGGAACTCTCTTTCGTGTGTCTGGACGAAAGCGCGGAGCGAACGGAATTAGCGCAGGCGAAGGCGGTGGCCCTTAAGCTCGATGCGCGCGTCGAGTTTCGGTTGTCGCAACTTGAAACACTCAATTTCGAGGATGAGGCTTTCGATTTCGTTATCGGCGATGCTTCGCTCGTCGCGCCCGAACGCTTGCCTGAGATCGCGGCGGAGATGGCGCGCGTCGCAAGGAGTAAAGCGACAATTGCGTTGATCTTAACTACCGCCTCCAGCTTCGGCGAATTCTTTTCGATCTACTGGGAAGCTTTAACCAACACCGGACTCGAAGCACACGCCGCAAAAGTTGAATCATTGATCAACGAGTTGCCCACCACGTCAGACGTTGAAACTTTGCTCGCGCGCGCGGGGTTAGTCAAAATTCAATCGTGGACGCAAAGAGAAGATTTTGAGTTTGAGACGGGCGAGAGTTTTACGACTGCGCCGCTCCTCACCGATTTTCTTTTCACCAGCTGGTTTGAATTCTTGTCTGAAGTGGAACAGGCACAAGTCACTGGCGAGGTTGAGCGCCTCATCAACGAAGAGCGGCAGGGCGGCGAGTGGGCGCTTTCGATCAAAGCGACATTGGCGAGCGGACGTAAAGCAAAACAAATCCTGCTGACATCGAAAAGCTGATCCAATGGAGCGTGATCTTCTTATAGCGTCATTTGCTTATGCTCAATTCTGTCTCGCATGGAGAGAGCACAAGCGAAGTGTGTTGCATTTGCCTTTTACAATCTGCACATTTCTGTGTCGCGGATAAGCTTTGTAGCAAAGCTGCTCGCACGCTCGCTCATCGGATCGCGAGCGAAACGTCCGCGCGGCTCGTCACGCCGTTCGCGGTCGTGACGACGACCGGAAGCGTGCCGCTCGTGTTGCTTGGAAGCGTGACGTTGATTTGATCGAGACCGGGCAAATCATTCGTCGCGCCCGCGTATTGCACCGTCGCAATTTGGTTGCCGATGCGCACCGTGACGGGCGGCGAGTTGCGCCAACCCGTGCCGAAGAGCGAGACGACGGAAGGCTGCCCGTCAATCGTCTGTGGAAACGGACTTGCCGTAAAGCGATTGCCGGAAGCGATCAACGCGACGGCCTCGCCCGCCCCCGTTTGATTCACGGTAAAAAGGCCGGGGTTCGCCTCCGCGATAGGCGCATCGGCGGCGGCCGTTGCGTCGCCGCCGACGGAGACGACGATTGAGCGAAGCCCCACGCTCACCGTGTCAGGAACGTGAAAGTTGATCTGAGAATCGCTGAACGAAAGAACAGTTGCGGAGCGTCCTTCGACCGTGACGCGAAGGCCGCGCGCCGCCGCTTCACTCGTGCTTCCGCCGGTTGCGCCGCGTGTGAGATTTGTTCCGGTGATTGTGGCCAAGCCGTCGCGCGTTGCCGCGCCGCGCAAACTCGCGCTGTTTGTGGAGGCAAGAGGATTAACTGTGCCAAGCGACGCATCCGCGCCGAAGGCGAGGCCGGAGAGAGCTTGCGCGGCGGGGTAATCGGCTTCGGCGTAAGTCGAGCCGTCGCGCAAAAAACCGTTGAGCGCCGGATCGGGAAAGGCATCAATGCGCGGCGTGCCGAGATTGCCGCCGGAGGATGCGAGATCGGCTGCGCCCGATGCGTCTTCAATGACGTAAACCATGCCTTCGCGGTCAACCGTGAGGCCGTGCAGGAAAAGATTGTTGTCGAGCGATAAACCTTCGGCGGCGACCTCCTCGCGGTCGGCGCGCCCGTCCGCGTTTTCATCATAGAGCGCGAGCAGCACCGCGTCGTCGCCGTAGGAATGCGAGAAGACGACACCGCGTGAGTTGGCGGCGATGTCGAGGGGCGCGTCGGTCGAGTAGCGATATGAATAGTAAGGCACGGCGTCGAGCGTGTCGGGGATGTTGTCGGCGTTTGTGTCGCGCACGATGCGCAGTTCGTAGGAATCGAAATCCGCGATCAGCAGATCGCCCGAAGGCAGAAGGGCGAGCGCGTTGGCGTTGTTGAGTTGATTGTCCCCGACTGCAACGAGCGGGCGCGAGCGGGAAACGTCGAAGCCGCCCGTGAATTGATCGCGCACAAGGAGGACGACGCCTGCCGAAGGTTCGTTGTTCGGATCGTTTGGGTTGCTAGAGTTGTAATAGCCGCTCGAAGAGACGATGACGAACTCGCGCCCTTGTCTGGAAGTGCCTGCGACGGCGGCCGCCGCCGAGGGAAGGCGAAAGTCTCGTTCCAGATCGAAGGTGTTTGAGGAGTCGCGCATGAAGTCCGCGTTTGTGTCGAAGGCGGTGACGAGCACGCCGATCCGACGGTCATCGCTTGTCGTGGATGTGCCGCGATCATCCGTTGCGGAGAAAACTTCGTAGCGCGCGCCGCTCGCGCTCACGGCGATGTCAAACGATCCGCCGCGCTGGTCGAAAGTCGTGCGTTCGTCGGCAACGAAGTTTCTATTTTGATCTGCGTATTGTTCGTTCGTGCCGCTCGAAGATGCGATGCTTAGTTGCGAGGTGTGGAGCACGCGGGCGAGCGATGTGCCGGTGCGGATGCGCGGCAGTGCGAGGGACGCAGATGAATTTTCATCGCGCGATTTAGCGGTCGTACGGGGGCGCGCAGGAGCGCGTTCCCTTGTCGCGCCGTTGTTGTTCAATGTGCGGTCGGGTCGAGGCTCGCGCGCAACTTCGATGCGAGTCGGCGTATAGCCGCCTTTGCGTTGTGCCGTCGTAGCGGAAGAGTGTTTGCGTTCTGCGCGCAGCGCGCGTCGCACATCCGGGCGAAAACTTTGCTCCGCCTCGCTTTGCGCTTGCGACGCGCGCCATGAAGAATAAACGACAATTGCCGACAGGACGGCGAAGACGAATATAAGAGGCCGCAAACTTTTTGCCGACATAAAACTTCCCTTCTCAAACAATCAAATTCCGTCTTGAGGAGAGACTGCGGAAATTTATGCGGCTCTTCGTCTTTTGTCTTCGCCGTCGCTTTCAACTTCAGCGAAAAC
>JACCYN010000134.1 GCA_013696465.1 Pyrinomonadaceae bacterium | reverse complement strand
CGTGGGGACTAAACAACATCCCGGCGCCTTCAAAGTTATGGACGAAAAGACGAACGAGGAGGGCGAGCGCCGCGCCCGGATACGTGATCGCGTTCGGCAGAATCATGTGTTCGGCGTCAATAAATATAAGCGCGACAAGACTCGCCGCAAACAGCAGATCAAACGGCAACGATAAACTCAACCCGCTTCTTAGCGCGACGAAGGCGAACGTCAATGCCGTAATGATTTCGACCGCCGGATAGCGCGGCGAGATCGGCGCGTTGCACGCCCGGCACCGTCCGCGAAGTATTAAGTAACTCAAGACGGGTATGTTATCGTAGAATCGGATGTTCGCCCCGCACGCCGGGCAGCGCGAATTCGGAAAGACGATTGATTCTTCGCGCGGCAGGCGGTGAATCACAACGTTGAGAAAACTTCCGATAATCGCGCCGAGCAGGGCGGCAATCGCAACGGTGAGAACGAGCGGCGCATCTAAAGCGAGTTGGAGTGCGACGTGTGAATTTTGAAGCGTCACGGACGGATTCCTTCACGGCGGAGGATTGCAAAAAAGGCTGACCCAGCTTGAAAAGCGCAAGTCGCCTTTAGCTATCATAAAACTTTGCCGCCCGTTGCGAAAGAATAAAGATTTAAGGAGTAGAAATTGAAACCTCGCAAATCAATCGTGGCATTGCTCGTCGCTGGCTTCGCGGCGATCATCGGGTTGAGTTTCGTTCCTTATACGCTAACCGTCGTTTCCGACGCCGGGCAATTGGTGTCAGCGACTTTCAACGCTTCGCCCGACGCGGCGAGCAGCGCGGCTAATGTAAAAGTTGAATCACCGCCGCCCTTTGACGCGGGCGCGTGGTACGCGGGGCGCGGCGAACAACTCGAAACGCACGGCGCGCTCGTCGAGACATACGAAGCTCGCAAAGTCGTTGCCGCACACAATCCTGACCAGCTTTACAATCCTGCGTCGCTCGTCAAGCTCGCCACCTCGCTCGCCGTTCTACGCAAGCTCGGTGTCGCCTATCGTTTTCAGACGCGCGTGTATACAGACGGCGTGACGGACGCGAGCGGCACGCTACGCGGTAATCTCCACTTCGCCGGAAACGATCCGACGTTTGGCGACGCGACGGCCGCGCGCGTGCTCGATGAATTAAAGAAGCGCGGCATCAAGCGTGTAACGGACGGCGTTACGGTGTCGCCAGATTTCAGTTTCAACTTTAACAACGTGCCGGAGAAGTCGGCGCAGAATCTTGCGAAAGTCTTGAAGCTGGGGACGAAGAAGGCGGAAGCGGCCGAGCAAGCGACGGGCGCGTTGCTGTTCTCCGTCGAATCAAATGCTTTGCCGCAGATTCTTCTTTACATGAACGCGCACTCGATCAACTTCGTCGCCGAACGTCTCGGCGACATGATTGGGGGGCCGGGCGGCGTGACGTTGTTTCTCGTCGGCGAACTAAAAATTCCCGCGCGCGAAGTGTTGCTTGAAAGCACATCGGGACTCGGCCACAATCGCATGACGCCGCGCGGAATGATCGCCGTGCTGCGCGCGCTCGTCGAAGAAGCGAAGCGGCTCGGTCTCAAGCCTGAAGAGATCATGTCGGTGGCGAGCGACGATGCGGGCACGCTTCGCCGCCGCTTCAGGGATACGGAACTCGAAGGCGCGGTTGTCGCCAAGACAGGCACGCTGACACAGGAAGTTGACGGTGGCATGACGAGCCTTGCCGGGTTGGTCTATACGCAGAACAAGGGAGCGGTTCTTTTCGCTTTCTTCGATCAGGGCAACCGCATCGCTGAGAATCGCGGGATGCAAGACGAACTCCTCCGGGAAATGGTTCTTTCGCAAGACGCCACGCGCCCGCTTCCGCCAGCAGAGCGCAAACTTTTACCGCGCGACGAGTTAATTATCCACTGACCTGCGCAGAAACCTTTTGCTGTTTCAAGAACGAAAACTTATCGCTCAACTTTCTCTCGTTGCTGCATTTCCCACAACAACAGATGTTTGAGGAAAGCATGATGCGCGGCGAAGCGCGCGATGCAGAAACCTGCGACGCCGTCACGAAAGCCGCCCTTAAGAAAATAGCTGCGCGTGAAGGCGAGCGTCCCCGCGACCGCGATTTCAAGTTTTGAAGTGCGACGACCCCCTTCGTACATCTGGCGCGCGCCGAGCGGGGCGTAACGCTCGGCGATCAAGCGCGCGTGCTCGCCCGCGTCCGCAAAGCTGTAATGCAGAATATCTCCCTGTAACTTTTCGACGCGCGCGCCCGTTTCCATCCGCACCGATTCGTGGACGTGCGCGCCCTGCCAGCCTCCGCGCCTGCGGTCGTACAAACGCAGTTGGAAGTCGGGATACCAGCCGCCGCCGCGAATCCAGCGATTCATGTAGAAGGTGCGACGGGCGATGCGAAAGCCGTCGGCGGACGAAGATTCTTCGGCGCGTATTCGGTGGATTGAACTTAGTAGTTCTGGCGAAACGCGCTCGTCGGCGTCGAGGCTGAAGATAAAATCGTGCGTCGCCGCTTCAGCCGCAAACTGTTTTTGCGCGGAGAAGCCCGGCCACTCACGGCTGATCACGCGCGCGCCGCACGCGCGGGCGATCTCGCAAGTTTCGTCCGTTGATTGCGAATCAACCACGAGTGTTTCATCAGCCCACGCCACCGATTCGAGGGCGGTGCGGATGTTCTTGGCTTCGTTGAAGGTGATGATCGTGGCTGTGATCTTCAAGCGGTTGACTTGTTTCGCGTGAAAAATTTTCTCTGACCGCAAGATTATCCGACGACAAGAAAAATTGCGACATCAATCGTCAAGCCCAGTCACCGAAATCTATTTCTGAGATGATGTGAGCAAACGGCGAAACTTTTATTACGGGCAACCTGAACCGGGAGATTACGGGTAATAAAAAAGTGCGTATAATCACGGGCGAGCCAAAAATTTGTTTCCGAAAGGGAAGATTGAGAATGATGCAATTGTTAAATATCCGCCCCGCACTGTTTCTGTTCAGCCTGTTGCTCACACTGGCGGTCGGAGGCTGTAGTTCTGGCGTGGAGAACACGCGACCCGCCAACGCCAACACCCCTACCAACGTTAATACCACTGCGAATGTCAACACCACCAACGCCACGACGAATCAACTGGGCGGCAACCCTGCTAAACCGAAGCTCAATGTGAACACGGCGTCGGGGAACGATTTTCTGTCTGCCATTCCCAACCTCGGCAACCGGATGGTGCATGAGTTTGAGGAGTATCGTCCGTACCGCAGCATCCAGCAGTTTCGGCGTGAGATCGGCAAGTACGTCAGCCCGGCGCAAATCGCCGAATACGAAAAATACGTTTACGTGCCCATCGCGGAGAACGAATCTGACGCGGCGACGCTAGGGCAGATTCCCGGACTCGACGCGACCGAAGCCGAAGCCCTAATCGCCGCCCGCCCCTACGCATCGCGCGACGTTTTTCTCGCTAAACTTTCCGAAAAGATTTCGGCGGAGGAACTCGCGGTCGCTAAAACTTATCTGAGCAATCAATGAGTTCTGCCGACATTCTGTCGCGCCTGCGCCGGTTTCTCTTGATCTTTTCCGTTCTGCTGCTGGGCGGGACGACGGTTGAGTTACTGATGGTCAATCACGTGGGAGACGCCGTGCAGTTGATCCCGTTCGTGTTGTGCGCGCTAGGCGCAACGGCGGCGCTCGTCGCGTTGTTTCGCCCGCGACGCTCGACGCTGCTGATGTTACGCGCGTGCATGTGGTTGATCGTGGCGGGCACTCTCTTCGGCGTCTATCAACACTTTGAAAACAACCTCGCGTTTGAACGGGAAATTAACCCCAACGCTCCCGCTTGGGACGCGCTGCTAACCGCTTTGGGCGGCGCGAACCCGCTGCTGGCGCCCGGCATTCTGGCAGTTGCGGCGATACTTGCTCTTGCCGCCACTTATCATCATCCGGCTTTGGGCGGCGAGGAGCAGAGCACCTGAAAGCAAGGCGACGGATGCGCGAGACGCGCATCCGTCAACGTCTGATTTCTGCACATTACTCGTTTCTCGGCTCGCTTTCGGTCGCCAGCCTTAGCTTGCCCGAATGTTCATCGCCGTCTTACGGCTCGACGATGAGCGACTCGACCGTGATGTTGTTGGCTTGCAGCGTAGTTGACGTGGCGCGTTGGAGATCGGCGAGCGCCTTGTTGTAATCCGTCTGGGCGCGCAGTTCCAAATTGCGCGAGTTGGCGAGTTGGTTCTCGCGTTGAAAAAGAAGAAACTGCGTGGAACGACCGACTTGATAAAGGCGGCGTTCGCCTTCCAATTGCAGTTCCGCGCTTTCGCGTGCGACGCGCGCGGTGAGCACACGCCGACGCGCCGTTTCGACGGTCTGCGCCGAGTTACGCACTTCAACTTCGACTTGCTGCTCCTGCGCGCGCGATTGCGCCGTGAGCTGTTCGCGTTGGATGCGCGCTCCGGCCAACTGCGCGCGCGCCGTGCGGTTGCGGAAGGGAAACTGAATTGTGACGCCGACGTTGATGTTGCGCGCGTCGAAGGTGAAGATGTTGCCGAGCGCGCGGCCGAAACCGCCGACGAGATTATCCGGCGTGGTTGCAGTCGGTTGCGCCGTGAGCGCGGGGACGGCTGCCGACTGCAATCCTTGTAGCAGAC
Source organism: Pyrinomonadaceae bacterium (assembly GCA_013696465.1). Taxonomy (GTDB): domain Bacteria; phylum Acidobacteriota; class Blastocatellia; order Pyrinomonadales; family Pyrinomonadaceae; genus JACCYN01. The sequence continues at coordinate 6,092 of JACCYN010000134.1, read as the reverse complement.
GCAACTGATTGAGTTGATCGAGCAGGAAGGCGTTTGCGTTAAGATTCGGGTCGCCGGAGATGAGCAACAATTGATTCGTCCCCGTCCCGCCCGTCGTGCCGGTAAATGTTGACGGTGCGACGACAGATGATCCGGCGATGCCGGTCGTGGAGACGGTCGAGACGATATCAATGCGCGGGCGCGTCTGGTTGCGGTAAAACTGCAAATCAATGTTGTTAACGTCTTGTTCGAGGCGCAGGCGTCGAAGCTCCGGGCGGTTGGCGCGCGCCTCCGTCAAAGCGTCCTGCAAATTAACGGGATTTTCCCCAAAAGACGGCGCGTCGGTCGGAACAACTTGCGCCGACCATTCGGGGGCGAGCGGGTCGCGCAAGATAAGTTGTTTGAGATTGTTTTCGGCAACGGAGACGCTTTGCGAGGCAAGAAGCAATTCGCTCTCGCGCGTCGAAAGCTCGGTTTGAATTTCGGCGCGTTCAATCGGCGCGCCCACTCCGGCTGCGACGCGCGCTTCCGTCAAGCGGAAATTTTCGCGCGCGAGATTAAGATTGGCGACGCGGTTCTGTTGGTCGCGTAGGGCGAAAACTAAATCCCAGTAAGAGCGTTGAACTTGAGCGATCACGTCAATCACGCGGCGACGGAATTCCGAGTCGGATTGTTGCAGGCGCACGCGCTGGATGCGTATGTTGCGCCGGAAGGCGTCAATCGAGCGGTCGCGCAGAAGCGGCTGCGTGAATTGAATGCCGAAGTCTGATTGGTAAGACGGATTCAGTTGGCTGAACTGATTGTTCGTCGAAGAACGCGAGTTATTAAAGAAGACATCGTATTGTCCGCCGCCCTGCGCGAAGCGTTTGGAGATGGCGGGGCTAACGGTAAAGCTCGTTCGCTGAAGCGAAGTCGCCCCGCTCAAGGTGTTCGTGCCGGGCGTGACGCTGTTATTGATTGACGGTGTGACGCTGAAGACCGGATCGTAGACGCCGCGAAAAGATTCTAAAACCGTTTCGGCGAAACGCACGTCGTCGCGTGCCACCTCGATCTCGTTGTTGCTCTCAAGCGCGCGTCGTATCGCCGCGTTTAATGTCAGCGCGAGCGAGTTGTCTTGCGTCACGCCGAGCCGCGAAAGGGAAGGAAGCGGCGGGACGGCGCGCGGCTGCGACAACACGAATAGAGGGTTGCGCGAAGAATCTAAAGCATCCGGGGAAGAGGGAACTTGTGGAGTCGGCTGCACGATGGCTGCGGGCGGCGTCGGCTGTGGGAGTCCGCGTGAGGGCGTGGGTTGTGGCGGCGGGGTCGGCTCTTGTCCCGCCGCAGAAGCGCACGCTGCAAACAGAAGCGCAAGGGTCAGAACACACGCGCGCAAGTTAACACTCGACATCAAAACGGTAAACTCCTTTTCGCCAGCCGTAATAAATTGGGAAATTAAATTTTTCAACACAATGAAGACATTTTAGACATCAAGGCATTTTTATCAACCGGACACAGAAGGTTACTACGTTAAATAACCCCGTGCGGTTTCAAAAACATCCAATCAGGTAAAGCGCGCGACGCCCTTGACAGTCGAGGGAGGCGGGCATTATCTTGCGATGTTCTAAGGCAAGGGATGTTCCTCGTCAGCGCTTGCCGCCCTCGCATCAATAAAACGACGTAGCGGGCGAAGCGAGCGAGGCGGATAGTGTGCGAAAATGGGAAAAATAATTCCCGAAAACGAGAACGCTTGGGGGAGGCTTGAAGGAAATGGCAGTGAAAGTCGGCATCAACGGTTTCGGGCGCATCGGGCGCAACGTCTTGCGCGCTTCGCTCGGAGACAAGGATATTGATTTCGTCGCCGTCAACGACTTGACCGACACAAAAACGCTCGCGCACCTTTTGCGCTACGATTCCGTGCTCGGCAACCTCGAAGAGGAAACTTCGGCAACTGAAAACTCGATCCGCGTCGGGCGAGATGAGTTTCGAGTTTTCTCGGAAAAAGACCCGGCGGCGATTCCTTGGGAAGAGGTCGGAGCTGAAATTGTCATCGAATCAACGGGTCGTTTTACCAACGGCGAAGACGCGCGCAAGCATCTGCGCGGCACCGTTAAAAAAGTGATTATCTCCGCGCCCGCCAAAAACGAAGACATCACGATTGTGCTTGGCGTCAACGACGACGCTTACAACGCGCAGCAGCACAACATCGTTTCAAACGCTTCCTGCACGACGAACTGCCTCGCGCCCGTCGCCAAAGTGATGCACGAAAAATTCGGCATTCGCTCGGCGCAGATGACGACGATCCACTCGTACACAAACGATCAACAACTCCTCGATTTACCGCACAAAGACATGCGCCGCGCCCGCGCCGCCGCGCTCTCGATGATCCCGACTTCTACGGGGGCGGCGAAAGCCGTCGCGCTCGTGCTGCCGGAACTGAAGGGTAAATTCGACGGCATCAGCGTCCGCGTGCCCACGCCGAACGTCTCGCTGGTTGACGTAGTGATGGAAGTTGAGAAAGAGACGACGACTGAGGAAGTTAATAAAGCGTTGAAGGATGCGGCGAACGAAGAACTGCGCGGCATTCTCGCTTTCTCGGAAGAGCCGCTCGTCTCCGTTGATTTTCGTAAAAACCCGAACTCGTCCATCGTTGACGCGGAGTATACGAAAGTCATCGGCGGAAACCTTGTCAAAGTGCTTTCGTGGTACGACAACGAGTGGGGTTACTCGTGCCGCGTGCGCGACCTCGTGAAGTTCATGGCGGGAAAAGGACTCTGAGGGAATTTTAGATTTTTGATTGTTGATTTGCGATTGGAATCCGATTGTTAGGTTCAACATCGCAAAGCAACGAATTGCAAATCTAAAATCTAAAATTACATGAGCAAGCTTTCGATCACAGACCTTGATTTGAAAGGCAAGCGCCTCTTTGTCCGCGTGGATTTTAACGTTCCCGTCAAGGACGGCCGCGTTGAAGATGATTCGCGGATTCGCGGGGCGTTGCCAACAATTCAATACGCGCTTGAGCACGGGGCGCGTGTGATTCTCGCTTCGCATTTGGGACGACCTAAAGGCGAACGGAATGACAAGTACAGCTTGCGTCCCGTCGCCGAACACCTGGCAAAGTTGATGAGCGCGCCCGTACAGTTCGCCGATGATTGCGTTGGCGATAAAGTGAAAGCGAAAGTCGAAGCGTTGAAAGACGGCGAAGTGTTGCTGCTCGAAAACTTGCGCTTCCACAGTGAAGAAGAGAAGAACGACGATGGTTTTGCGAAGCAGTTAGCGAGCCTGTGCGACGTTTACGTTAACGACGCTTTCGGGGCGGCGCATCGCGCTCACGCTTCGACCGTCGGGATCACGAAGTTTGTTTCGCAGTCGGCCGCCGGACTGCTGATGCAGAAGGAACTCGAATATCTGGGTCGCGTGATCAGCAATCCCGAACACCCGTTCGTCGCCATTCTCGGCGGCGCGAAAGTCTCGGACAAAATTCCGGTGCTCAACGCTTTGATTGATCGCAAAGTTGACAAAATCCTGATCGGCGGCGCGATGGCTTACACATTCTTTAAGGCGCAAGGGTTTACAACGGGCAAGTCGCTCGTTGAAGACGAGATGATGCCGACCGCGTTGGAGATTATCAAGCGTGCGGAAAAGGCAAACGTCGAACTTCTGTTGCCGACGGATCATCAAGTCGTTGACAGCTACGATCCGCTTAAAAGCAAGAAGACGATTCCGGTTGAATTTACGAACGCCGGATTAGTCGGCTTAGACATCGGCGCGGAAACCGTCGCGCACTTCTCGCAGGCGCTGCAAGATGCCAAGACCGTGATCTGGAACGGCCCGATGGGCGTCTTTGAAGAAAAGCAACTCGGCTTTGACGAAGGCACAATCGGAGTTGCGCGCGCCGTTGCCGAAGCGGCCGACCGGGGCGCGACCGTCATCGTCGGCGGCGGAGATTCGGTCGCCGCGATCACGCAAGCCGGAGTCGCCGACCGCATCACACACGTTTCGACCGGCGGCGGCGCAACGCTCGAATTTCTTGCTGGCGATGAATTGCCCGGAGTCGCTGCGTTAAAGGACAAATAAGATAAGTTCTCCGGTTCGCTAACTATGCTCAACGCGGGCGTTTTAACATTTCAGGAGTTTGCGATGCGTGAGCCTCTGCCGCTTGCTCAGATTCAAGAAGTCGTGCTTGAGTTTTTACGCGGGCGCGAAGATGCGGTTGTCTTCGGCGCACAGGCGGTGAACGCTTATGTGGGCGAATCGCGCATGACGCAAGATATCGATCTGCTTTCGACACGCGCCGAAGAGCTTGCCGAAGAACTGCGTGAGCATTTAAGCCAAAAGTTTCACATCGCCGTGCGCGTGCGTGAGGTGGGCGTTGGTAAAGGTTGGCGGCTATACCAAGTGCAAAAAGGGCGCAACCGTCATCTCGTTGATCTGCGTTCAATTGAACAACTGCCTGACACGCGCACAATAGAAAACATTAAAGTTCTTGCCCCGGCCGCGCTTGTTGCAAGCAAGGTGATTTCCTATCACGCCCGGCGCGGCAAGCCGAAGTCGGGAACTGACTGGCGCGATGTTGCGATGCTGCTGTTGACTTTCCCCGAACTCAAAACCGAAACCGGCGCAGTCGCCGAGCAATTGAGAGATGCAGGGGCGGATGAGTACGTTTTAGACGTTTGGCGCGGACTCGTCGCGCAGGAAATTGAATTTGAAAATGAGGATGAGGATTTAGATTTCTAACTAAGACGATGAGAAAACCTGTCATCGCCGGTAATTGGAAGATGTACAAGCTGATCGGTGACGCGGTGTCCACCGCGCTCGCGCTCCGTCCGCTCGTGTCGAATGCGAACCATTGCGAGATTGTGATCGCGCCGCCGTTCACGGCGTTGAAGGTCGTCGCCGACCGTCTGGAAGGCTCGAACATTCAAGTTGCGGGCCAAGACTGCGCAACTGAGACGAAGCACGGCGCGCACACCGGAGAGATCGCCGCCAATATGCTGCTCGACGCGGGAGCAACGCACGTGATCATCGGTCATTCCGAGCGGCGTCAACATTATTGTGAATCCGACACCTTCGTGCAGCGCAAGATACAAGCGGCGGTCGCCACCGGATTGACGGCGATCATGTGCGTCGGCGAATCGTTGGCGCAACGCGAGGCCGGGACGGCTGAATCCGTCGTGAAGGGACAGTTAAACGGCGGATTGCGCGGGTTGACAGCCACTGACCTCAACCGTATCATGATCGCTTACGAGCCGGTCTGGGCAATCGGAACGGGACGCACCGCGACGCCTGACCAAGCGCAGGAAATGCACTCTTTCGTGCGCGGGATTTTCAACGAGAAATTCGGCGGGGAAGCGAGTGAGCGCCTGCGGATTCTCTACGGCGGTTCGGTGAAGCCTGACAATATCGCTTCGTTGATGACGGCGCCGGACATTGACGGCGCGCTTGTCGGCGGGGCAAGTCTTGACGCAGAATCCTTCGCCGGGATCGTTCACTACAACGGATAGATTTTAGAGGTCGTAACTTTTGCTGACTTATACTCTGTACGGATTATTCATTCTCGCGTGCGTGATATTAATCATCGCCGTGCTGCTACAGCCGGGCAAGGCTGATGCGGGTGCGCTCTTTACGAGTTCGGTTTCGAGCACTGCCTTCGGCCCGCGCGGCACGCAGACGCTGCTCGCCAAGATCACGATTGGAGCGGCAGCCGCTTTTATGCTCGTCGCCTTGACGTTATCTCTTCCGGCTTTAACGGGCGAGCGTTCCGTGTTGCAATCGCAACCCGAAACGTCTGACGCGCCGCAAGCGTCGCCGTCCGTTCAGGCGACGCCGCAGAACACCGCTTCGCCGCAAGGGGAGAGCAATGCTCCGGCGACGAACTCAAACACGGCGAATCAACCAACTCCTTCGCCGTCGAACAATCTGCGTGGTCAGACGGCTCCGGCGAATTCACCCGCGCCCGCCTCGTCCCCGCGCTAATCGAAGCGCGGTGCGCTTGGTCGTGTTCTTTGATCTAAAAGTTGACTTTGCGGGGATGTGGCGGAACTGGTAGACGCGCACGGTTGAGGGCCGTGTGGGGCAACCCGTGAGAGTTCGAGTCTCTCCATCCCCACCAAAAATTCGTCGGTCGTGTG
>JACCYN010000069.1 GCA_013696465.1 Pyrinomonadaceae bacterium | reverse complement strand
GAACGAACGGTGATTGGCGACGAGCAGGACGGGGCGCTCGTGCGAAACGGCTTCGAGGTGTTCGAGTCCGTACACGCGCATGATGTTGTAAGTCGAAAGATGAATCCAGCCCGCGCCGAGCGTGCGTTGACACCACGTCCACAAAACTTTCGCGCGCCCCCGATTCATCCGCCGCGCGAAGCGAAAAGCAAAACGCTCCATCATTGTGAGCGCGCTTAACTCTTCCGTTGTCGGATCACACGAAGAGGCGGGCGGTTCATCGAGCCGCGATTCCGCCGCGCGTGTTGTCGTCGGTTCAGCTTCAATCAAAGACATTCAAGAACAACTGAATGCGCGCCCGGCCGTCCGCCGATAAACTTATTTGAGATCAGTCGGCAGATGCGCTTGCTGCCAAGCGTCAAAGCCTTTGTAAAGCGGATGCACATTCTTCCATCCACGCTCCGACAATTCTTGCGCCACACGGGCGCTTGATCCTTCGTTCGGTCAAGTGCAATAAGTTATCACCACGCGGTCGCGCGGAATCTCACCGAGGTGCGCTTCCAATTCGTCGGCGGGAACGCGAATTGCTCCCGGCAGCTTCGCATCGGACTCGTCCCATGCTTTCGGATTACGAGTGTCAACAAACGCGAACTGTTCCCCGCGTTCCATTCTTTCGCGCACTTCATCAATTGTCACTCTCGTTGCTTCCATGATTCGCAAATCTCCTTCGTCAAAGACGACTCGTAGAAATTCAACCGATTCCGGTAGCGATATAGTAATCGAAAATCATTCAATCGAAAAATATTTCGCCTCTTCGTGGTGCGCGATGATCGCCGACGTGGATTGCTCCGGGTCGAGTTGAAATTCTTCCGTGAGTTCCACGTCAATGCGCGAAGGATCGATTAACTCGAACAGCTTCGTTTGATCTTCGAGCGCGGGGCACGCCGGATAACCGAAGCTGAAGCGCGAGCCTTGATACGATTGATGAAATAGCTTGTTCAAATCCTTCGCGTCACTTTCTGCAATCCCTAGTTCTTCGCGGATGCGCTTGTGCCAGAGTTCGGCGAGAGCTTCCGCAGCTTCAACGGAGAGTCCGTGAAAGAAAAGGTAATCGGCGTAATTGTCCGACTTGAAAAGCTGTTGGCTGTATTCGCTCGCGCGCCCGCCCATTGTAACGAGATGAAAGGCAACCGTGTCTACGCGCCCCGAATCTTTTGCGGTAAAGAAATCGGCGAGACACAAACGCTTCGCCGCGGGCTGACGCGGGAAAGTAAATCGCAAGCGTTCCGTTCGTTCGTCGTCCTCATAAATGATCAGATCGTTGCCTTGCGATTGACACGGGAAGTAGCCGTAAACGACGCGCGGCGTTAAAAGTTTCTCGCGTTTCGAGCGTTCTTTCAATTCATCGTAAACGGGGCGCACCTTTTCACGCACAAACTCGCGGTATTCATCGTTTGCGCGGCGTCCCTGCTTAAACTGCCATTGACCTTTGAAGAGCGCGGTTTCATTGACGAATGCAAACACATCATCGAGCGAAACGTCATCGACGACGCGCGAGCCATAAAAGGGCGGGCGCGGAATCGAGATGTCTGTGCGCACGTCCGAACGAACGGTGTGCGTCGTGTCGCCAATGATTGTGGCAGCGCGGGGGCGTTTCGCTTTTCTTAACCCTAACTTCGCTTCTTCGCCGACCAAAGTCTCCTCTTCGTCGGGCACACTCTCAATGTTCTTGCTCGCCGCCGCGCCCGCCGTGGCCGCAGCAAATCCGCTTTCAACCGCCTCGTCTCCGTTCGTCCCGTTCATCAACTTGTCCATTACATGCAAGCCATCGAAGGCGTCGCGGGCGTAGAAGAGCGAGCCTTTGTAAATCTGCCGCAGATCGTCGTTAACGTAACGCCTTGTCAACGCCGCGCCGCCGAGTACGACGGGCACGTTGATTAGTTGCTCGTTCAGAACCTCCAGATTCTCTTTCATGATCAAAGTTGATTTGACCAGCAGACCGCTCATGCCGATGGCGTCCGCGTTGTGTTCGCGATAAGCGTCAACGATTGCCGAGACGGGTTGCTTGATGCCGAGGTTGACGACCTTGTAGCCGTTGTTTGTCAGGATGATGTCAACAAGATTTTTGCCGATGTCGTGCACATCGCCTTTGACGGTCGCCAACACCATCGTGCCCTTCGCTCCTACTCCTGCCGCGCCGTCCTTTTTCTCCATGTGCGGTTCGAGAAACTTGACGGCCGCCTTCATCACCTCCGCCGATTGCAGCACGAAGGGCAACTGCATCTGCCCGCTTCCGAAAAGCTCGCCGACCGTCTTCATGCCGTCGAGCAAAATGTTATTAACGATGTCGAGCGCGGAGTGCTGACCAAGCGCGAGAGTTAGATTACTTTCAAGATTGATCTTCTCGCCCTCGATGATGTGGTTTTTGAGACGCTCCTCGACGGGCACGCGGCTTTCGTCCCTTTTCTCTTTCTTCGTCGTCACGCCCTCGAAGAGTTTCGTAAATTCGCCGAGCGGATCGTAAATGCAAACGTCGCCTTCAAATTTTCTTTCGTCGTAAATCAGTTCGCGCGCGACTTCTCTTTCGCGTTCGCCGATGCGGTTCAAAGGCAGAATCTTGCCCGCGTGGACGATTGCCGAATCGAGTCCGGCTTGCAGGGTTTCGTGCAGAAAGACGGAGTTGAGCACGACGCGCGACGCCGGATTCAAACCGAAAGAAACATTTGAGACGCCGAGAATTGTGTTGCAACCCTGAAGTTCCGTTTTAATGCGGCGGATGGCTTCGATGGTTTCGACAGCGTTACGGCGGTCTTCTTCGATGCCCGTTGAGATGGGCAGCGCGAGCGCGTCGAAAAAGATTTCGTGAGCGGGAAGTTTGTGTTCGGTCGTCGCTTGATCGTAAGCGCGCCGCGCGATCTTCAATTTCCCTTCGGCGGTGCGCGCCATTCCCTCTTCGTCAATCGTTCCGATGACGACGCCCGCGCCATATTCACGCGCGAGTTCTAAAACCTTGTTGAAGCGCGGCTCCCCGTCCTCGTAGTTGGTGGAATTGATGATGCACTTGCCGCCCGCGTGTTGCAGTCCGGCTTCCATCTTCTCCCATTCGGTGGAATCAAACATGAGCGGGAGTTGCACCCCGGTCGCCAGTCGCGCGGCGAGTTCGTGCATGTCACTCACGCCGTCTCGGCCCACGAAATCAACATTCACGTCGAGAATGTGCGCGCCTTCCCTGACCTGTTCTTTAGCGAGCGAAACGAGTCCGTCCCAATCTTCAGCGTCGAGTAGATCGCGGCACTTTTTTGAACCGCTTGCGTTGACGCGCTCGCCGACAATGAGAAACGAAGTGTCTTGCCGGTATGGTTGTTGAATGTAGAGCGATGACGCGGCCGGTGTGCGCTCGACTTCACGGCGGACGGGCGTAACATCTTTAACGGCTTCGACGACGGCTTTTAAGTGCGCGGGCGTTGTGCCACAACAACCGCCGACGATTGACACGCCGTAGTCGCGCGCGAAGTGTAATAAATCAGCGGCGAGCGATTCTGGGGTTTCTTTATAATGCGCGTGACCGCCGACGTTCTCCGGGATTCCCGCGTTTGGAATAACGGAGACGGGAAACGCGGAGTTCTGGCAAAGATAACGAACGTTTTCCGCCATCTCCTTCGGCCCCGTCGCGCAGTTCATACCGATGACATTAATCGGAAACGGTTCGAGCGCGGTTAAAGCCGCGCCGATCTCCGTACCCATCAGCATTGTTCCGATGGCTTCAATCGTCACCTGCGCCATCACGGGGACGCGGCGTTTCGTCTCCCCGAAGTGCTCGAAGATCGCGGCGAGGGCAGATTTTGTTTGCAGTAAATCTTGACAGGTTTCGACGAGCAGAATGTCGCAGCCTCCGTCCAGAAGCCCGCGCACCTGTTCGGCGTAAGACGCTTTCATGTCGTTG
>JACCYN010000066.1 GCA_013696465.1 Pyrinomonadaceae bacterium | reverse complement strand
TTGTTTGAGGTAATTGATATGAGAATTTTACTCGTCCGCTACGCGCCAATCGCAACGCTCTTGTTTACCTTCGCCCTCGCAATTTTCCCCGCGCCCTGCATGGCTCAAAGAGACGGTCGCGGCTTGGGTCTTGGATCAGGCACTGCACTTCGAGAGCTTCCTGCCAAAGCGAAACGCTACGCGCTTGTGATCGGCGTTGATAAGTATGCCGACACACAGATCACGACGCTTGGCGGAGCTTCCAACGACGCCAAACTTCTTGTCGAAGCCCTCGTCAAGTATGCCGGTTTCCCGCGCGAGCAAGTCGTCTTGCTCGCCTCCGATCAACCCGCCGAGCGGCAGCCGACGCGCGGCAACATCCTGCGCCGTCTGTCGAATCTCTCCACCATTGTACCGCCGGACGGGTTGTTGTTATTCGCTTTCGCCGGGCACGGCATGGAGCGCGGCGGTCAAGCCTTTCTGCTGCCGGGCGACGCGCAGGTGAGCGACGACGTTAGCCTGCTCGAACAGACGGCCGTCAACGTCACGCAGATCAGAAATTGGGTTCAGAGATCGAAGGTCAAACAGGTGCTTTTGATTCTTGACGCGTGCCGCAACGATCCTTCGGGTCGCGCCAACGCCGACAACCCTCTGACCGCGACCTACACACGCAGCTTTAATTTCGACACGCGCAACCGCGAGGTGACGGCCTTCGCCACGCTCTACGCTACGGCCGTCGGCAAGCGCGCTTACGAGTTTAAGGAGAAGCGTCACGGCTATTTCACGTGGGCGCTCGTCGAAGGTTTGCGCGGCGGCGCGGCGAATGAGAAAGGCGAAGTGACGCTCGGCAGTCTCGTCCGCTACCTCCAGAATTGGGTACCGCGCCAAGTTCTCATTGACTTAGGACAAGGTAAAGAGCAGAGACCTTTCGCCGTCATCGAAGGCTACAAGGCGGACGAGTTGGTGATTGCCGCGACAAGGAACGGGCGAGCCACGACCGACAATACGACGACATCGCAGATTTCTGCTGAAACGGCGAGTGTTACCACAGATTCAAACGATGGAACAAGAAACACGACTGACTCTCTCGAAGGCACGACGTGGACGGGGATGAACGAATTCGGCGAGTTCATCATCGAATTTTTGCCGCAAGGAAAACTTCGCTACACGCTTCTCTCCAACAAAAGGCCGGTGGGCGGCACGTGGAAAAAGATCGGTAACGTCGTTCAGGTCGTGATCGGCGGCTACTCGGTGGCGGAAGGGACGATGGAGAACAACATCATCAGACTTGAGGGGTCGAACAGCGAAGGCGGTAAGTTTCGTATGCTGTTGACGCCGAAAGCACCATAGGCGACGATGTGTTGATAAACGAACCTTTAAGGGCTTACGAAGCTCAGTTAACGCACCACTGACAACACATCCTCACAGCCTTAGATTGCGTTGCCGTTCCAAACCGAAGGGATTTCCTTCTCGTCCAACTCAAGCGTTTCGCCATCGGGAAGAATGTGAATGATGTGCGCTCCTCTTCGTTTCAGCGGAGGCGCGAGCAGCCCGACGCGGTGACAGTTCGCCTGCGGACGCGCGTGCCGCGTGAGCGGTTGCGATTCACTGCACATCAAGGCGATACGCGCGTCGCCCGCCAGTTCGATGATGCGGTCGAGTCCGCGTGCGAGTTCCTCCTGCGATACGACGACTTTCCCGCCGCACTCAGGCAAGTGTTCATACCCAATTCCGTTTTTCAGGAGAGCGGCGGAGAGGACTTTCTCGTTGAACTGCGGCCACCGCGAACGGGCGACGCTCCGCACGTCGCAGACGAGTTCGACGCCGTGCTGCTTGAGCAAACTCAAAAACACTTCAAACGGGTGGCGCCCGTGCCCGATGGTGTAGATGGTCAGGGTCATTGAGAAAACGCTCGCCGTAAAACCACCTTCATTCTAAGAAACCGCCGGGAGGTCGTAGACAGAAGCGCATCTACACCTCCAGCAAAAATCAACTTGAAATTGCTCCTCCGTCCGTGCGAGTGTATGACGAATCTCAGCGAACATCCCAACGCCCGAAGTCTTCGGAAAAGATTACCTGTGGAGCTAATTCAATGACATCTAAATTTAACTTCTGCTTCGTGTGTCTTCTCGCATTGCACCTGCTCGCGGGCGGAGCACAGAGTCAATGGACGAACCGCTATCCGAAGGTGGCAAACTTCAGCCACCACGTTTATCTCGAAGGCTACAACCTGCCGACGCTCAACGTTGGGGCGACCGACCCGGCTCCCTCACCCGACGGACGTTCGCTCGCCGTCGCCGCACGCGGCTGGCTCTGGAGCATCGATCTCACGACGCGGGAAGCACGGCGATTGACGCGCGGCGGCGCAGTTGATTCGCGCCCCGCGTGGTCACCGGACGGCAAACAACTCGCCTTCGTCAGGGACGACGGCAAAGATACAAGCATCGTTCTACTGGACATGACGGGCGGCGCAAGCGGCAGAGAAAGAGTCATTGTTGACACTCCCGCACTCGATCTCGATCCCGCCTTCTCGCGCGACGGGCGGGCTATCTTTTATAGTTCCGCCGAAAGCGGCGACCTCGATCTCTGGCGCATCGAGATTAGCACAGGCGCGAAGAAGCGTTTGACCACCGACCGCGGCCTTGAGCTTCAGCCGCAACCGCTTCCGGGCGATGCGCAACTTCTCTACGTGGCGAAGGTCGGCGCGATTGACTCCATCACGATCATTGATTTGCGCGACAACTCGCGCCGCGTGCTGCGCGAAGAAGGTATCGCGTCGCAACTTCGCCCCGCGCTCAAGCCCGATGGTCGCAGCCTTGTGGCGAATCTGCCTGCGCAAGATCGTTGGCAGTTGTGGCTGATGGACACGAAGGGCGGCGTTCCCGTTCAAGTTGCGCACAGCGCGCTCTATCCGCTCACGCCTGCGTGGAGTCCTGACGACGCTTACATCTACTACGTCGAACCCGACGATGCGGAACGCTTTCACGTTCTTCGCATTCCGGCGACGGGCGGCGAACCGGAAGACGTTTCGCCTCTGACATGGAACTGGGGCGAGCCGACGACGCGCGTGCTCATCAAGACGCGACGGGCGGGCGAAGCGACAAACCTTCCCGCACGTCTTTCAATCGTTGATCGCAACGGTCATCCCCTTCTTCCAGATGCAGGACAGCCGCGCTTCGACGGGCAGAACGGCGTCGTCTTCTTTTACTCGCCCGGCGCGACGACTATAGAAGTTCCGGTAGGCGAAGTGCGCGTAGTGGCGACACACGGGTTCGGTAGCACTCAGGCTTCCGCAACGCGCAGGATTCGCACGAACGAGACGACGATTGATCTCGAAATACCTGCTTCCCTGTGGAATCCCGCTTCCGAAGGTTGGCGTTCGGCAGACCTTCATTCTCATCTCAACTACGGCGGCCCCTACCTGTTGAATCCCGACGACATCGTGCTCGACATGCGGGCGGAGGCGCTTGATCTCTCGACGCCGCAACTCGCCAACCTTCACACGCGCTTTATTGATGCGGAGTGGTGGAACTGGCGGCGCACGAATGAACCGCCGATGATCCATTTCGCGCAGGAAGTTCGTTCACACTTTCTTGGTCATGTCGCCGCAATCGGGGCGGACTCTTTGTACTGGCCTTGGTATTACGGCCCCGGCTATCCCGTCTACGACCGCAGCGATCTGCCGAACGCCGCCGCGCTTCAATTCGCGCGCAATCACGGCGGCATCAATTCCTACGTGCATCCCGTCTCCAATCGAAACCCGTTTCCGCCGAACGGCACGCCCACAGGTCTTCCGCTTGAGTTAGTGCCCGACGCGCTGCTCGGAGACGTAGACACTTTAGAGGTGGCGTGTCTCTGGAGCGATGAACTCGGCACAAGCGAAGCGTGGTATCGCCTGCTCAACCTCGGTCTGCCCATCGCGCCTTCGGCGGGAAGCGACACAATGCACAACTTCTATCGCACGATGGCCATCGGCTCGACGCGCGTGTATGCGAAGCCGGAAGGGGCGATGAACTTGACGGGCTTTCTCGCGGCCGTGCGGCGCGGGCGAAGTTTTGTGACCAACGGCCCCATGATTAAGTTTACGGTCAACGATGTGGAGGCGGGTGGGGTCGTTAATGCGTCACAAAATCAGGCGGTAGGATGGAAGCTTGATGCGTGGTCATCCGTGCCCGTTGAGAAAGTTGAGATTCTCGTTAACGGGCAAGTTGTCTGGAGCGGCAACGGGCTTGAGACGTCCGGACACAAAACATTTAACGGGCGGCTCGACGCGCCGCGCGGCGGATGGATCGCCGCGCGCATCTACGGCGGCGCGACGAAGTGGCCGGTGATGGACAGCTACCCGTTCGCTCACACCGCGCCCGTCTGGTTCGGTCACGTCGGCAGTTCAGACGCGGACGCCGCGCGGCGTGCAGCGCAAGATTTATTGCGCTGGATGGATGTCGCTGAGAAGCGATTGAACGAAGGTTATGCGGGCGCGCCCGCCGAGAAATTGCAAAGACGCTTTGCCGATGCGCGTCGCATTCTGGAAACGCGCGTCAGATGAAAAACCCGTCCTTATGAGGTGATAAAATGAACAGATGGTTTGCGATCACTGTCACGCTGCTTCTACTCAACTCCCCTGCACCGATGCTTGTCAAAACGCAAACGGCGCGCGGCGCGCAAAGAGATTTTGTTTCAACGCGCGAGATGGAGCGCATCAATTGGATGGAGTTTCGTGAAGTCGTACCTTCCCGCATCAAAACTGTGCTGCTGCCGACGGGAACGCTCGAACCTCACGGTGTAATTAACAACGGCGCGGACAACACCGCCCCCTTTGCCATCGCGCGTCGCATCGCTGAGCGCACCAACGCGCTGATCGCGCCCACGCTGCCCTACGGAATGACCGGCAGCCTCGAAGCTTATCCCGGCGCTTTTCAGATCACGGAATCCGCTTACCGCCCGTTCGTCAAAGGGATCATGGAAGGCTTGGCGAAGAATGGCTTTCGCAACATCATCATTATCAATGGGCACGGCGGAGGGCAAACGGCCGTGCTCAACGCGGTCGCGGCGGAGGTCGCCGCCGAACGCCGCGTCCGCACGCTCGTCGTCAACTGGTGGTCGTTCGCCTCTGATGTAACGAAGCAAGTCTTCGGCGAAGACGGCGGACACGCGGGGCTAAATGAGACGGCTTTCATCCAAGCCATCGATCCGACGCTCGTCCACCCGGAACGCTACCGCGACGAATTGGCGACTCCGTATCCTGCGCCCGGCACGTGGTCGGCCGCTCCGTTTCCGTCTTCTATCGGGCTTTACCAAGCGGGGCAAGGCTACCCGAAGTTTGATCAGAAGAAAGCCGACGAGTATTTCAACAAAGTGACCGACAAAATTGCCGCGCTTGTCAACGAAGTGATCCGCAAGTGGGACGCGGCGGGTTTGTGACGGCCACACTGAACACTTACTCGGTTGCGTGTGCGGCGGCCGGACAGAACATAAACCTTCATTTGCTTCATAGGCGAAGCAACATCCTCGACAAGATTGTTCAATCGTGCGTCGCGCGTGTCTCCATCTCCACGGTCGCTGGTGGACGCCTGTCTCCGTCTGTAATAAAATCTGCAATCGGTTTTCCGGCGCTTCGCAAGGAACATCTGTCTCAAAATTTATTTGCGAAAGTGGTGAAATGGCAGACACGCAAGTCTTAGGAACTTGTCCCGTAAGGGGTGGGGGTTCGAGTCCCCCCTTTCGCATTCAAACTTTTTAGAATGTCAGATTTTATTAACAGCTAATTTTGGTGAGGAAAGGATGCCCGTCCGACGCTCTTCAAGCGAGAGAAGGACGGGCATGTGCGTTTTGATGAACACAGAATTGATTGACGTTTCGCCGACAAGGAAAGAATTACGAATTGAGATTGATGCGGCGAGCGTGCGCCGCGAGTTTGATCGCGTGAGCGACGTTTACGCGCAGCAGGCAAGCGTGCCGGGTTTTCGGCCCGGTCGCGCGCCGCGCTCGGTCGTGCGTCAGCGTTATAAGAATGAAATTAGAAGCGATGTGCTGCGCGAACTCGTGCCGCAGGCCGTCTCAGACGCGATTACGGAACGCGCCCTTGACGTGATCGGCGAGCCGGACATTCATCTCGATAACGAAGAAGGACTTGAAAGTTTAGGCGACAAACCGCTCTCCATTCACGCGCACGTTGAAGTGTTGCCGGAAGTCAAACTCGGCGAATACAAAAATGTGGAAGTTGCGCGGCGCGTGCGTCCTGTGACGAATGAAGATGTGGAAAACGTGATCGAGCATCTGCGCGAATCGAACGCTTCGCTCGTGCCAGTCGAAGATCGCCCCGCGCAGTCGGGCGACACGGTGACGGTCAACTTTGAAGGGCGCTTCATCGAGCCGCCGTCGGATGAGCCGATTAAAGCCGATGACGTTGACGTGCTGCTCGGCGGCGAACATGTGCTTGAAGATTTTAACAACCAATTTGTCGGCGCGCGCCCGGATGAAGTAAAAACTTTTACGGTCAACTACCCCGAAGATTTCAACGCGAAGGGTTTGGCAGGCAAAACGGTTGAATACACGGCGAAAATTACGGCCGTGCGTCTGCAAGAACTGCCCGCGCTCAATGACGAATGGGCGAAGAGCGTGGGCGAGGGCGAAGCCGAGACGCTTGCTGCTTTGCGCGAACGCATCCGCGAAAGTTTACAGGAGCGCGCGAGGGCGGAATCCGACAGTCGCTTGCGTTCCGATGTAATGGGTAAATTGATCTCGGCGCACGAGTTTGAAGTTCCGCAGAGCCTCGTCGAGCATCAATCGCGGCGGTTGCTCGAATCCACCGTGCGCGACATGATGCGTGGCGGATTCGATCCGCGCAATGCCGACGTTGATTGGCAAAACTTGCGCGGACAAATTGAAGGGCAGGCGATTGCTGATCTGCGCGGATCGATTCTGCTTGAGCGCATCGCAGATGAAGAAAACATCGAGGTGAGCGATGAAGAGATCGAACGAGACATCAACGCTTACGCCGCCGCTTCGCGTCAACCCATCGAAGAAGTGCGCGATGCCTTGACAAAGCAAGGAGGCGACCGTAGCATCGCCGAGAGTTTGCGTCAGCGCAAAGCTCTCGACCTCGTCGTTGAAAACGCGCATGTGAGAGATGAAGAATGGAGCGAAGAGGAAGAGCCGGAAGCGGGCGCAGCGCAAGAGGCGGAAGTAACGACACCGACAACCGAAACGGCGAGCGCGGCAAGCGCCGCAGCAGCAGCAACAAGCGAAGAATCAAACGCAAGTTAAAGAGTTAGAAACTGAAAGGTTCCCGTATGGCTTTAGTTCCAATGGTCGTTGAGCAGACATCGCGCGGCGAGCGCGCCTTCGACATCTACTCACGACTCCTGAAAGACAACATCATTTTCATCGGCACGCCGATTGACGATCAGATCGCAAACTTAATCGTCGCCCAACTCCTCTTCCTCGAAGCCGAAGACCCGGAGAAAGACATCAACATCTACATCAATTCGCCGGGCGGCTCGATCACCGCAGGGATGGCGATCTACGACACGATGCAATTCATCCGACCGGACGTGCAGACGATCTGCGTTGGGCAATGCGCTTCGATGGCTGCGCTCTTACTCGCGGCAGGCGCAAAAGGCAAACGCTTCGCGCTTCCCAATTCGCGTATCCTTATCCATCAACCCTCCGGCGGCGCGCAAGGGCAAGCAAGCGATATTCGCATTATGGCCGAAGAAATCTTGCGGATGCGCGAACTCACGTCAAACATTTTGGCGAAGCATACGGGGCAACCGTATGATCAAGTTGAGCGCGATGTCGAGCGCGACCGCATCATGTCTGCCACGCAAGCGAAAGAGTACGGGTTGATTGACGAAGTGATCGTGCATCGCCAATAAACAGCGGACAGCGAACAAGGATTTGCGCGCGTGGTAAAATTCGGAGGACTGTAACAATGCTCTTCGACAAGTTTTTCAGGGTAAAAGAGAATCCGCCGCGCGTTGCCGATGAACTGCGCTGTTCGTTCTGCGGCAAAATGCAAGCGCAAGTGAAAAGGCTAATCGCCGGGCCTCAAGTTTACATCTGCAACGAGTGCGTCTCCATTTGCAACGAGATCATCGCCGACGATCAACATCGCGCCGAATCAACCCATTAGCAATTGAAGTTTAATCAAACCCACGTCAAGAACATATAAAAACTTATGGTAAGACGACCGACCGATGAAACTTTGCGCTGCTCGTTTTGCGGCAAGTCGCAGAACGAAGTGAAGAAGCTTATTGCCGGCCCGACCGTCTATATCTGCAACGAATGCATTGACATCTGCAACGAGATCATCACCGACGATCAGCAAGCGGAATCGGTTGCCGCCCGCCCGCCGCTTCCCAAACCCGCCGAGATCAAAAGCTTTCTCGACGAATACGTGATCGGACAAGACGAAACGAAGAAGCGTCTTTCCGTTGCCGTCTACCAGCACTACAAACGAATTGAGCTTGCGCGCCGCCGCAGCGACATCGAAATTCAAAAGTCGAACATCCTTTTCATCGGCCCCACGGGCACGGGGAAAACCCTGCTCGCGCAGACGCTCGCGCGGATGCTTTCAGTTCCCTTCACCATCGTTGACGCGACGACTTTGACGGAAGCCGGGTACGTCGGCGAAGACGTTGAGAACATCATCCTCAAACTCTTGCAGGCGGCGGGCGGCGACGTGGAACGCGCGCAGCAGGGCATCATCTACGTTGACGAGGTTGACAAGATTTGCCGCAAGGACGAGAACCCTTCGATCACGCGCGACGTGTCGGGCGAAGGCGTGCAGCAAGCGCTACTGAAAATCTTAGAGGGAACGGTCGCCAACGTCCCACCGCAGGGCGGGCGCAAACATCCGCATCAAGAGTTTTTCCCCGTTGACACGACGAACATTCTCTTCATTTGCGGCGGCGCGTTCGTTGGCTTAGAGAAGATCATCGAACGCCGGATGCGCAACAAATCCCTTGGCTTTCAGGCCAACATTAAGTCTGGCAGCGAACGCTATACGGAAGCTCTCGGCGCAGTGCGCCCCGAAGATTTGGTGCGCTACGGATTGATCCCCGAATTCGTCGGTCGCCTTCCCGTCCACGCCGTGCTCCACGAACTCGACGAAGCCGCGCTCATCCGCATCTTGACCGAGCCGAAGAACGCGCTCGTCAAGCAGTATCAGAAAAAGTTCGAGTACGACAACGTGCGTCTGCGCTTTACGGATGATGCGCTTAAAGCTGTTGCCCGCCAAGCCGTCGAACGCAAGGTTGGCGCGCGCGGGCTGATGATGATTTTGGAGGAACTGCTACTCGATGCGATGTACACGATGCCGTCGCAAAAGCGCATTAAAGAGTTTGCGATCACGTCTGAAATGGTCGAACGCCACCGCGCGATGCCGGGCGAAAGTCTGACGGGCGTGGACGACGCGGCGGCGTAAAGGCGCAACATTTACCCGTCCATTTGTCTAGTAGCGCGGGGGCGGAAAATCGTTTACAATTATGTTTCGTTATCGCAGGGCGAGCAGCTAATTTGGCGGCTCGCCCTTCTTCACAAACAAGATAGTAGTTTTAAGCGAAAGAGACAAAGCGGTTTATGGAAGAATATTCAGACAACGCCCCGAAAGACATTATGCGTCACCCGATGGTTCCGATCCGCGACGTGGTGATCTTTCCGTTTACAAGAGTCGCGTTTAAGATCGGACGCCCCGGCTCGGTGCGCGCGCTCGAAGAAGCGCTTAACTCCGACCGCATGATCTTCCTCGCCACGCAGCACGACGCCTCGATTGACGACCCGCAACCAGATCAGATTTACGCGGTCGGCACCATCGCGCGCATCGTGCAGGCGCAGCGGCAGGAGAACGGGCAGATCAAGGTTCAGGTCGAAGGGCGCGAACGCGCCACCACCATCCGCGTCGACAACGACAACGGGGCTTTCACCGCCACCGTGCGCCGCGCGCCCACCGCGCCCGAACAGGGGCAGCGCGTCGAGGCTCTGGTCGGTCGCATCAGCCAACTCGTCGAACAACACCTACGACTCGCGCCGGAGACACAAACCGACGCCTTGCAAGTCGCCCTGCGCAATCAAGATTCGTCGCACCTTGCCGACGCGCTCGCGCACCTACTGCGCATTTCGGTCGAAGACAAGCAAGGACTTTTAGAGATTTTCTCCGCGCACGAACGCCTGCAACGCCTCGTCGAGCTTCTCGAATCGGAAGTAGATAAACGCCAACTTGACCGCACGATTCAATCGCGCGTCAAACGCCAGATGGAGAAGGCGCAGAAAGAGTATTACCTCAACGAGCAGATGAAGGCGATCCACAAGGAACTCGGCCGCAAGGACGAGAAGGTGGAACTTGAAGATTTGAAAAAGAAGATCGAAGAAGCGGGCATGACCGAAGAGGCGAAGGAGAAGGCGATGCAAGAGCTTCACCGCCTCGAAGCGATGCCGCCGATGTCCGCCGAAGGCACCGTCTCGCGCACTTACATTGATTGGCTTCTGAGCGTGCCGTGGAAAGAGGAATCGAAAGAGATACGTGATCTTAAAAAAGCCGAAGACGTTCTCAACGAAGATCACTACGGGCTTGATAAGATCAAGGATCGCATTCTCGAATACTTGGCCGTTCGTCAGTTGGTGAAAAACCCGAAGGGATCGATCCTATGCTTTGTCGGGCCGCCCGGAGTCGGTAAAACTTCTTTGGGTAAATCTATCGCGCGCGCGACAGGAAGAAAGTTTGTGCGGCTGTCTTTAGGCGGCGTGCGCGATGAAGCGGAGGTTCGCGGGCATCGCCGAACGTACATCGGCGCGCTGCCCGGACAGATCATTCAGATGATGAAGAAGGCGGGCACCGTGAATCCGCTTATCCTGCTCGACGAAGTTGACAAGCTCGGCTCGGATTTTCGCGGCGACCCGTCTGCCGCACTTCTCGAAGTCTTAGACCCGGAGCAGAACAACACGTTCCACGATCACTATTTAGACGTGGAATACGATCTCTCCAAAGTCTTCTTCATCGCCACCTCGAACGTGCTGCACACGATCCCCCCGCCGCTCCAAGATCGTCTGGAGATTTTGCGTCTTTCGGGTTACACCGAGCGCGAAAAGTTGGAGATCGCTAAACAGCATCTCGTGCCGAAACAACTTGAGACGACGGGGCTTAAACTCGAACAAGTTGAGTTTACGGACGAAGGCTTGACGGAGATCATCCGCCACTACACGCGCGAAGCGGGCGTGCGCAACCTTGAGCGCGAAATCGGCTCGTGCTGCCGCAAGGCGGCGCGCAAACTCGTCACCGAAAAAGCTGGTAACGGCTTCAGGGAAACGATCACGCCGGAGCGCGTGCGCGAGATGCTCGGCCCTATCAAGTTCCGCAAGCCGGAGGCGGCCATTGCGAGCGAGATCGGTTTAGCCGTCGGACTCGCGTGGACGGAAGTGGGCGGCGAAGTGTTGCAGATCGAAGCTACCTTGACGCGCGGGCGCGGCGCGGTGACTTTGACGGGCAAACTCGGCGACGTGATGCAGGAATCGGCGCAAGCCGCTTTGACGTGCATCAAGGCACGCTCGGAGCGCATGGCCGTCTCGTTAGATTTTATCCGCAAGCGCGATCTGCACATCCACATCCCTGAAGGCGCGATCCCGAAAGATGGGCCGTCAGCCGGTGTGACGCTGGCGACCGCGATGGCTTCGGCTTTAACGCGCGTGCCCGTCCGCAAAGACGTGGCGATGACGGGCGAGATCACTCTGCGCGGGAAAGTGCTCCCAGTCGGCGGCATTAAAGAGAAGCTTTTGGCGGCGCACCGTTTCGGCATCTCGACGCTTATTATCCCCAAGGAGAACGAAAAGGATTTGGCGGAAGTGCCGGAAGAGGTACGTTCCGCGATTACCGTTCACCTCGTCGAGACAATTGACGAAGTGCTCGCGCTCGCCCTTGAAGATGCGTGCCCGACCGACGCCGGAGCGACCGACGCGGACGCCGGGGCAGCGTCACCACTCTGGACGCAGGATCAACCATCGCAGAGCACGCCGACGATGGCCGACTAAGCACGGCTTCGCTAATAAACGAGAAAGAGCGCGTCGTAAACAGTGCGGCGCGTTTTTTTATTTCCAAGGTTTTGCAGTTAGATTGTTTTTCCCGCCGCCGCAACACATTCTGCGCTTTGCAAAATCACTTAAATAAGATACAAAGCATTTCACACAAAACAACGCTACGTCATTTTTCAATAAACTCAAGGAGCAAATTCTTTGGACACGAAACAGGAGAGCGCGAACCTCATTCTTAAACTTTACGAGCTGCGGCGCGAGGAGACGATGCGCAAGGCGCGCACATGGTTTACGCGCTTCGACCCGCAAAGCGCGCAAGACGTTATGAACGCCATGATGAACGAAGAGACGAGCGCGTACCTCCGCATGGTAACGACCTACTGGGAGATGGCTGCATCCCTCGTCAACAACGGCGCGGTTGACGAGAAGATGTTTAACGACGCGAACGGCGAGCACGTTTTTGTGTTCGCTAAACTTCAGCCGATTCTCGGCGAGTTGCGGCAGGTTTTTGATTCGCCGCAAGCGTTCGCCCACCTCGAACGCTTGGTGATGAATATGCCCGACGCTCAGGAGCGTTTGGACAAGATGCGCGAGCGTTTCAAGCTCATGGCAAGGATGCGCGGGGAAGCGGCGAGCAAAAGAGAGCAAGTTTGATCACGGGCGCTCTCATGTTGCGAGACGGCGCAAGCCCCGTTCAAAGCCGCGTCGTTTCGTTTCGCAAAGTCGAAGCATGAAGATCACGAGCGCGGAATTCGTTAAAAGCGCCATTGCCGAGCAAGATTGGCCGCGAGATTCATTGCCGGAGATAGCTTTTCTCGGACGCTCCAACGTCGGCAAATCGAGTTTGATCAACTCCCTGCTCGGCGTGCGGGGCTTGGCGCGCACGTCTTCCACGCCGGGCAGAACGCAGATGCTCAATTTCTTCCGCATCAACAACCGTTTTCGCTTTGTCGATCTGCCCGGTTACGGCTTCGCGCGCGTGCCGCAAAAAATTCGTGGGACGTGGGGCGAAATGGTGACGACTTATCTTGCCAATCGCGCGTCGCTTGTGCTATCAATACAGATTGTAGATTCGCGCCACGAACCCACGAAACAAGACATGGAACTTCAAGAGTGGCTCGTCCACTACGCGAAGCCTCATTTTACAGTTGCCACGAAATCCGATAAGCTCTCACAAAACGAGTTGAGGAAGAGTGTTGAGCGCGCAAAACTTGCGCTGGGCGGCGAGGTTTTAGTTTACTCGGCCGTTTCAGGGCACGGGCGCGAAGAGGTTTGGCGTCGCATCGGACGCCTCTTAACCGAGCAGTAGTAGATTTCCCCCTTGAAAAATTAAATTGCGTCAAGGCGATGCAGAAAGCGATACGCTGCATCTAAGTGTTAAGACCAAAGCACCGAACTTTCCGCGCACAACCGAAGGGGGAGCGCACCGCCTCGCAAATGTTTACCGGAAATTGAGAGCGCTCGTTGCGCATTTTCCTTCGTTCATGCACGCGAGAGTTTCATTCCTGTTCATCGAAAATTCAACCTTAACAAATTAACCGGAGCAGCAATCGCGCCGATAGAAGCGGCGAAAAATTAAAAAATACTTTTATTAAGCGTGCACCCTCTCTTTTAGCAGGCTGCCGCGAGAGAAGAAATATAAATGCCACCACGTACAACACGCACACGCAACACGAGCAGTAACAATAACGGCAGTAACAGCGACGGCGACGGCGCGTCAGCTACGACGACCGCCACAGCCGAAGCTGTGCCAGACATGGAATTGGAAACATCCTCTTCTGCTGATGTCGCCACCTCTTCCGCACCCGCATTAGTAGAAAGAGGAGGCGGGAGCAACGACGCCTTCAATCTGGCGACGCTCAAGGAGATGTCGATCTCAAACTTAACGCAGATCGCCAAAGGCATGGACGTGCCCGGAGCGACCGGAATGCGCAAGCAGGAACTCATCTTCAAAGTTCTCGCCGCGCAAACCGAAAAGAGCGGACTGATATTTAGCGAAGGCGTGCTCGAAACCCTACCCGATGGCTTCGGTTTCCTGCGCGCGCCCGAATACAACTACCTGCCCGGTCCCGACGACATCTACGTTAGCCCGTCGCAGATTCGTAAATTCGATTTGCGCACCGGCGATACCGTCTCCGGGCAGATTCGCCCGCCGAAAGAGGGCGAGCGTTATTTCGCGCTCATCAAGGTTGAAGCAATTAACTTTGAAGCGCCCGGCGATGCGCGCGACAAAGTTTTCTTCGACAACTTGACGCCGCTTTACCCGGACGAGCGCCTCACAATGGAAGCCGAGCCCGATAGCCTTTCGGCGCGCGTCATTGACCTCGTGACGCCTATCGGCAAAGGCCAACGCGGACTCATCGTCGCCCCGCCGCGCACCGGCAAAACGATGATGCTGCAGACCATCGCCAACTCGATCACGCACAATCACCCGGAAGTTTCTCTGATCGTGCTGTTGATTGACGAGCGACCGGAAGAGGTCACTGACATGCAGCGTTCCGTCAACGGCGAAGTCATCTCATCAACTTTCGACGAACCGCCGACGCGCCACGTCCAAGTCGCCGACATGGTGATCGAGAAAGCCAAACGCCTCGTCGAGCACAAACGCGACGTTGTAATTCTTTTAGATTCCTTGACGCGCCTTGCGCGCGCGCACAACGCCGTCGTCCCGCCGTCAGGCAAAATCCTTTCCGGCGGTATTGACGCCAACGCCCTGCAACGCCCCAAGCGTTTCTTCGGCGCGGCGCGCAACATCGAAGAAGGCGGAAGCTTGACGATCATCGCCACCGCCCTTGTTGACACGGGTTCGCGCATGGACGATGTAATCTTTGAGGAATTCAAAGGCACGGGCAACTGCGAGATTCACCTTGACCGCCGCTTAAGCGACAAACGGCTCTTCCCGGCGATTGACTTACAGCGTTCCGGCACGCGCAAAGAAGAACTTCTGATCGGCAAAGAAGATTTAGCCCGCATCTGGGTGATGCGCCGCGT
Source organism: Pyrinomonadaceae bacterium (assembly GCA_013696465.1). Classification (GTDB taxonomy): domain Bacteria; phylum Acidobacteriota; class Blastocatellia; order Pyrinomonadales; family Pyrinomonadaceae; genus JACCYN01. The sequence goes on along the minus strand of JACCYN010000066.1, from coordinate 4,379 downwards.
GCTTAACCCACTCTCGCCTGTCGAGCAGATGGAAGTTGTTCTCGAACGTCTCGGCAAAGCGAAATCGAACGCGGACTTCCTTGCCGCGATGCAAACTTAAGCCAAAGCTTTTAGCTTTTATCACTTACAAACTAGCAATAGGTGTTTTGCCGAAAGCTGATGGCTGACGGCTCGTTCTTGACAAACCGCGCCTGATTTAAGCATAGTATTTTCCCTGTCAAACAGTAATTAGATTGGTTCGTTGAAGCTTTGAGCGCGGGGCGTTTGTGCGCGAAAGTGTGTGAACAAGTTTGCGCGTCGCAGTAATATCTTCGGAAGCCGTGCCTTACGCCAAGACGGGGGGTTTGGGCGATGTCGCGGGCGCGCTTCCCAAGGCTCTGTGCGAAACGAATGAGGCGGACGCCGCGCTCATCACCCCGCTTTACGAAACGACGGATCGAAGCCTTCTCGATTCCTTGATCATTGACAACTTGGAAGTCGAATGGCACGCGGGAGAGGACAAACCGCAGGCGCGCGTCTTCTACAGCACGGCGACGGGCGCGCCCGCGTTTTTGATTGACGCGCCGCGCTACTTCGCCCGTCCCGGCATCTACGGTTACCGGGACGATTACGAACGCTACGCTTTTTTCTGTCGCGCCGCGCTCGCGCTGCTGAAACGTCTGGGCACACCGCCGCAAATAGTTCACGGCAACGACTGGCACTCAGGGTTTGCCATCGCCGAACTCGCCGCGCGCCGTTCTTACGATTCGTTTTACCAAAATACGCGCACCGTCTTCTCGATTCACAATCTCGCGTATCAAGGACAGTTTGATCCGGCGGAACTTCCGCGCTTGGGCTTTGCGAACGAATGGCAAACATTTGAAATTGACGGAACGGCCAATGCAATGAAAGCGGGGTTGGCGGCTTCGGACGTGCTCTCGACCGTGAGCAGCCGCTACGCGCTTGAAATACAAACGCCGGAGCACGGCTACGGCCTCGATTGGCTGCTGCGTTTGCGGAGCGACCGCCTCGTTGGAATTACGAACGGCATTGATTACGACGTGTGGAATCCGGCGACCGACCCACACATCGCCGCGCGTTATACAAGCGAAGATTTGACGGGCAAGCAAGTTTGCAAGCTCGATCTGCTGCGCAGTTTCAATCTGCCGGAAGAGCCGGATCGCCCCGTCATAGCGAGTATTTCGCGTTTGATCCCGCAGAAGGGTTATGACTTGATTCGTGAAGCCGCCGCCGCACTCCTCGAATCGGGAGCGTTCTTTATCGTGCTTGGTTCGGGCGCGCGTGAGAACGAAGAGTTTTTGCAGAGGTTACGCGAACACGCGCCGCATCGGGTCGGCATCTACATCGGATTCAACGAATCGCTCGCGCATAAGATCGAAGCGGGCGCGGACATGTTTCTGATGCCGTCGCTCTATGAGCCGTGCGGTTTGAACCAGATGTACAGTATGCGCTACGGCACCGTGCCCGTTGTGCGCGCAACTGGCGGATTAGACGACACGGTGCAAAGCTTTGATCGCGCGCGGGGTTTCGGCAACGGCTTTAAGTTTGAACCTTACGAGGCGGGCGCAATGATCGAAAGCCTCTACGAAGCCGTCTATTGTTATCACGACGAAGATGCTTGGCGCAGGATTCAAACGAACGGCATAAGCGCGGACAATTCGTGGCAGCGCGCCGCCCGCCGCTACACGGAACTTTACCGGGCGGCGATGACAATGCCGTAGAACAAAGATTTGTGAGATTCTCAGGCGAACGTCGGCAAGGCTTTTGCAGACGATCACGCGACGGCGATAAACCGGATCGTCTCAAGGGTAAATAAATTTCCGAACCCGGATTGGCAATCAAGCACGAAGGAGAGCAGCCATTATGAGTGAACACGTGACGGACGTTAACGATAACAGTTTTGAAACGGATGTCCTGCAATCGGATAAACCCGTATTGGTGGATTTTTGGGCAGCGTGGTGCGCGCCATGCCGGATGCTTGCGCCGACCGTTGACGCGGTGGCGGAGAAGTATGCGGGCAACGCGAACGTCGTCAAGTTAAATGTTGACGAGAATCCGAGCGTCTCCCAACGCTACGGCATCAAGGGCATTCCGACTCTTATTCTTTTCAAGAACGGCAAAGAGGAGGAGCGCGTGGTCGGCGCGACCTCGAAAGAAGCCATCTCGCGCATGATCGAGAAGCACATGAGCGCAGCCAGCGCCTAAAAAGTAAAGGGCCGGAAAAGCGGCGCGGGAAGTTGAGAACCTTCAGCCATTCCCGAAGCCGCTTTTTCTTTCACGACGGAAGCAATAACGTTCAACCTCTAAGTTGCCCGCCGCTTTTTGTGGGGCGAGCCAAAGTTTGTGTTCCTTCATGAAAAGGCAAACAGCGATCAGCAGGGAGCGGGCGCGCCGTTCATTTGAAGAACGTCTGGTGGTGGCGAAGCGTTCGCGCACCGTTGAAGACGCCAAATTTCGCGCCCGCCAAGCGCAAGGCAAACTGCGCCGTTTCGTCCAAATTCAATTCCACAAGCAAGAAGTCGTCGAAGCCCTCAGCCTCCGCCGCGGCGACTGCAACCGATGTGGCGCGTGCTGCGAAATACTTTTCAAGTGCCCGTTCCTCAAAAAGAACGACGACGACACGACGACCTGCGGCATCTACGAAGACCGTCCGGGCCAGTGCCGCCTCTTTCCCATCGAGCGCCGCGACTTGGAGGAGGTGCGCGGCAGTTGCAGTTACTACTTCATCGAAAAACCCGTCAAGCTGGAAAAAGCAAGCTGAGAAGAAAGTGAGCGGTAAGCAGTAAGCGGTGAGCAGTAAAACAAACTGCTTACTGCTCACCGCTTACTGCTTACCATCTATTATGTCTCACATCATTGTTATCGTCGGCGCGCAATGGGGCGATGAAGGTAAGGGCAAGATCGTTGACCTCTTGGCCGAGCGCTTCTCCATTGTCGTCCGCTATCAAGGAGGACATAACGCCGGGCATTCCGTGCAAGTCGGCAACCGTTCGTTCGTGCTCCACCTGCTTCCATCCGGCATCATTCATCCGGGCAAAACCTGCGTGCTCGCCAACGGCATGGTCATCGATCCGAAAGCTTTCTTCGAGGAAGCTGACCGGCTCGCCGAACAAAATTTGGAAGTTACGCCGGAGCGCGTGCTGGTCAGTTCGCGCGCGCATCTCATTCTTCCTTATCACCGCCTGCTCGACCACACGAGCGAGGAACGCTTGGGGAACGAGCGCGTCGGCACAACGCTGCGCGGCATCGGCCCCGCCTACGAAGATAAAGCGGGACGGCGCGGCATTCGCGCGGCTGACGCGCTCAACCCCGATGTTCTCCGCTCGCGCATCGAACGCAATCTCGAAGACGTAAACCGCATCGTCACAGCTTACGGCGGACAAACCTTGAGCGTTGATGAAGTATTTGACGGAACTTACCCGCTCGTCGAACGCCTCGCACCGTTCATCACCGACACAATGCATTTCTTAAACACGGCGGCGCGCGACGGACGCTCGATCCTCATCGAAGGCGCGCAGGCCGCGCTGCTCGACGTTGATCACGGCACGTATCCGTTCGTCACCTCCTCGAACACAACCGCCGGAGGCGCATCAACCGGCACGGGACTCGCGCCGCACCGCATCACGGGCGTGTTAGGAATCGTCCGCACATACACGACGCGCGTCGGCGAAGGACCCTTCCCGACCGAGATGCTCGCGGGCGAAGCCGAACTTGGGAGTTTGATCCGCGAACGCGGGCGCGAATACGGCGCATCTACGGGTCGCCCCCGTCGCTGCGGCTGGTTCGATGCTTTCGCTACAAGGTACGCCGCCGACATCAACGGCTTCACCTCCATCGCCCTCACGAAACTCGACGTGCTCGACGCGCTCGATGAAATCAAAGTCTGCACCGGCTACCGTCTTGATGGAAAGACGCTTGAATCCTTCCCGGCCGTCGCGCAAGATTTACGCCGCGTCGAACTCGTCTACGCCACGCTTCCCGGCTGGCGCGCTTCAACCGAAGGCGTCACAGAATTAAACGCTCTTCCGGCGCGGGCGCGCGAATACGTTGAGTTTATCTCGAAAGAGATCGGCGTCAACGTCGGGTTGATTTCAACTGGCCCCGAACGCGGGCAGACGATCATGGCGGGCGATCTGACTTTCAACTCGTGGCTCGGCGACGGTTTAAGCGTCGCGCCTTGATCGCGCATCACCGCAAATGTAAAATGCTAACAATCCGTTTCGCGGGCCGATAGCTCAGTCGGTAGAGCAACTGGCTTTTAACCAGTGGGTCGTAGGTTCGAGTCCTACTCGGCTCATCAACATAATCAATAAGTTACGGGCAGCTTGCGGGCTGCCCGTTTCTGCTTTGTGTGCCTAGAGTGTGCCAACTCCGAAAAA
>JACCYN010000008.1 GCA_013696465.1 Pyrinomonadaceae bacterium | reverse complement strand
ACGATCAAGCTCAGTTTCGCGTAGCGCACGTAATCAAGTTGTTGACCCGGACAGTGTAGCGAGACGGCGAAGCTGACGCAGGCATCCCTTAACGCGCTCTGCATTCCTTTGAACGCTTCGCAAGTTATCCTCATCTTCTTCAGAGCGATGACAGTCTCACCGGCAAAGCCGTCATACTTGGCTTCGATCTTACCGCCGTGCTTGGGCTTGGAGGATGATGTCTGAACGGAAGATGGGGGCGGCAGTGCGCTGTTTCGCGCAAACTCGATTTTCGTAAACGGGAAGACGGTAACGCAGAAGCTTAAAATCAATAATAACGATTTCACGGCGTGTCCTTTCATCTTGGCTTGGGGAACATCGGTGAGGCGGAAGGGAGCGGATGTCCCTACGAGAATTGTACGTTAATAAGGATTCAAAGCAACAAAAAACTTAAAGTCCTTGATATTTTCCGCCGCTTAGGCCCTATGTCTTCCGACTGCTGCACGTTTTGCGCGTTAATTATGTGGTGTAGAATACGCATCTATGTTTCATCACGCCCGAAAAATGGATTGGGCGCCGCCAAACTTCAAGGGTGAATTTCTATTTTCATTTTGGGCGAACTCACGTTTAACAATCGGGTGCGAAAAGCAACCCGCACGGAGACGCAATGATGTCGCGCACAATCGTCGTCGGTGACGTTCACGGCTGCTACGACGAACTGCTTGACCTGCTGAATAAGGTAAATTTCGGCGCGCGTGATCGTGTGGTGTGCGTCGGCGACCTTGTAGCGAAAGGCGAGAAGAGTCGTGAGGTGCTCGAACTGTTTATGTCGGACAAGCGGTTTTCGGCCGTGCTCGGCAATCACGATCTGGCCTTGCGCCGTCGCTGGAACGGGGAAGACATCGGGTTAACATCTGCGCAGCGAGAAGCACACAAAGAGTTAAAAGTTGACAAGGAGCGTTACGGAATTTATCTTAACGCGCAGCCGTTCATGATCGATCTCGGCGCTCACCTCGTGGTGCACGCAGGACTTCGCCCCAACGTTCCGCTTTATTCACAGACGACGGATGATTTAACGGAACTGCGCACGCTGGGGCCCGACCGCGAAAGCGACGCGGGCACTCCTTGGTACGAACTCTACGACGGCAAGAAAACAATTCTCTTCGGGCACTGGGTCGCGTCTAAGCCGCGCCACGCGCCGAAGGCCATCGGTCTTGATACGGGCTGCGTGTACGGAGGTCGCCTGACCGCATACATCCTTGAAACAGGCGAGTTTGTGAGCGTTCCGGCGCGCCGCGTTTACGATCCGTCATAATGCTTCCGACATTCCAAAGGTGCGGGGCGAGGACGGGCGCAATGATTCGTGCGAACCGGAGATTCGCAAAAAAATCCTCGCCGCGCGATCCATTCTTAGGCCGAACCTCGCGTTAAGGTAGTAGAAGTTCATGACGAGATGAATTTCCCAAAAGACTTCCGGGGTGAACCTTCGTGCAGTTACAAACGAACAATCACATGACGACGCCGCTGAATCATTACCTGTTGAATGATGAGCGCGAGGAGACGGACAATTCCGCTCCGTCGCCGGAGCTGGCGCGCGCCAAGCCCTTGCTCGCTTGGTGCGTCTTCAACCGCGATTTGAGTCAGTTGGAGTTCTTCCGCCGTGTGCTCGAAGAAGCGCGCGATGATTCTTTGCCGCCCCTCGAACGATTAAAGTTTCTGTCAATCTTCTCCGTTAATCTTGACGAGTTCTTTATGGTGCGCGTTTCAGGACTGAAGGAAGCGGCGGAGCACGCGGAGATCGAGGTTATTCCCGGCGAGTTGATGCCAATTGAGCAGTTGAAAATCATCAGAGAGCGTTTGCTGCCGATGTTCGACGCGCACGCGCGCTGCTTGCGGAGCGAAGTGTTGCCCGCGCTCGAAAAACGTGGCGTCAGCGTTGTCTCTTACAGTTCGCTCTCCGCCGCCGAGAAGCGAAAGCTTGACGGCTACTTTCTGGAAAATATCTTCCCCTTGCTGACGCCTTCGGCCGTCGATCCGGCTCACCCGTTCCCGCACATTCCCGGTCTCTGCCTTAACATCGGGTTGACGGTTGAACCGCTTCCCGAACACGGAATTACGAGATCGCTCACAGGCACGGGCGAAGCCAGATTTGTTCACATCAGTATTCCGTCTGCGCTCCCGCGCCTGATCCCGGTCGGCGAAAGCGAAGTGAAGTTTACGCTTCTCGAAGAGTTGATCAAGGCCAACATCCATACGTTGTTTCCGAGGATGCGCGCGGGCGAGCCTCACGTATTTCGCGTTACGCGCGATGCCGACATGGAAATTATGGAGGATCAGGCGGGCGATCTTCTACGGTTAGTGAAAGAGTCTTTGCG
>JACCYN010000367.1 GCA_013696465.1 Pyrinomonadaceae bacterium | reverse complement strand
CTGTTACCCCTTCAGGAGGGTTTACCGAGAATGTTACCTTCGGCGTGAGCAGCGTACTGCCGGCCGGGGTGAGCGTCAGCTTCAGCCCCCAGTCGGTAAACACATCCGGCTCCTCTACCATGACAGTGAGTACGAGTTCCAACACGCCTCTAGGTACTTATGTTCTGACCATCACTGGCACCAGTGGCAGTTTGCAACGCACTAAATCTGTAACGCTTAACGTAAGGAACATAGAACCGCAGAGCAGGCGCTAAATTAAAAGTAATAAGTTGGCAATAGAGCTGCTCGAAAAGGCACTAGAGAGCCTGTTGTCTAAGGGGCGCTTGGGAGACCCCGCAGCCGAAGCTTGGCTCGATTTATTGATGTGAAAACAGTAAGAGATTGTGGAATCAATTTGAGATTCAATATTTCTCTTCAGTAACATGGCATAGGGACACACCATAAACTTATACCTTCCCGATGACCACACCATGAGTAGCAGGAACGCTTCGTCCTTGCTACTCATTCCATTTGTCCACGTTCTAGAATCCTCATCTAAATCTCATTCGGCTCAGGAGGTTGAGGGTTCAAATCCTTTCGGGTGTAATCACTAAAAAGCTGACGGTTGTTTACAATGCACCTGTCGGCTTTTCCCATTCGAGGTGCCTTGAACAGCCGAAAAGCACCGTCAAATTAAACACCTATTGAAGTCGCCGCGCGTAGATTCGGCGATCAATTCAGCACGCGGCGCGCCCTCGTCACAGGGAGAAAATATATTTCCCCTCGCGGCGGGTTAAATCGCTGTTCTGTAGTCTATCCGGCGGCGGAAGATGGTATAGTTTTAATGTCGTCGAGGCGGCGGTTTTACGGAAGTGTAAGATTATTACCTCTTTTAAACATGAATGCAGGTTATGGAAACACAAACCGAAATTAACCCCGCGCTGGTGGCTGACACAGCGGCCGCAATAGCGGTTGAAGATCAAGCTAACCCTTTGCCGCGTTCGGTGGTTCGCCGCAACGTCTTCGAGCTTCTCGACGGCGAGTGGAAGTTCCAGGTTGACCTTGAGGATCGAGGCTTAAGTGAGGCGTGGTATCTGGGTCACGACTATAGCAACACCGCGATCTGGCCCGGCTCAATCGAAGCCCACATGACTTCCGCGAAGGACGCGCAGCAACACACCCCGCCGTGGCAAGATTCGGTCGTCGCGTGGTACGAGCGCGAGTTTACGCTTCCCGAACGGAACGGAATGCCGTCCGACTCACTGCTCCAGATCACCTTCGGCGCGTGCGGCTACGAGACACGCGTCTGGCTCAACGGTCGCCCGCTGCAAACGATTGAAGGCGAGGAAGTCCACTTCGGCGAATACACATCTTTTAGTTACGAACTGCCGACCGAGCACCTGCAAAGCGTCAACCGCCTCACCGTGCGCATCGCCGACTCGCTCGACGCCGAGATTCCGCGCGGCAAGCAGCAGTCACACGTCTACAAACGCGGCGGCATCTGGTATCAGACTTACACGGGCGCCGTCAGGAGCGTCTGGATCGAACCCATCGAGCGCAACCGCCTGCGCTCGCGCCTGAGCGTCGTCAGCGTTATCGAAGATCACCTCGTCCGCTTCGATCTGACGACGCGCATCCATGATCCCGGCATCTACACCCTGCGCCTCAGCGTCTATGCGCGCGGCGATGAGAAACTGCTTGCCACGTCGGACTACACCTTGCCGCTCGAAGTTGGGGAGAAGCGCCAGCGCGTTGTGCTGGAAGTGCCGGACGCGCAGCTGTGGTCGCCCGCCGAACCCAACCTCTACCTGCTCGTCGCCCAACTTATAGACTCGAACGGGCACGCCTCGCACATCGAGGCTTACTTCGGGTTGCGTAAAGTAGAGGCGCGCGGGCGCTGCATTTACCTTAACGACAAAAAGATTTACCTCGACGGCATACTCTACCAGCCGGGCACCGCCTCGTTCGACGAGATGCGCCGCCACATGAGGGCGATGAAGCGTCTGGGCTGCAATCTCGTGCGCGTCCACATCGCCGGAATCGATCCGCGCATCTACGGACTCGCGGACGAACTCGGCATGTTGCTGTGGGTCGAAGTTCCGAGTCCGCACAGTTCGAGCGCGCGCAGCCGCGACAACCACTGGGCGGAATTGATGCGGATGCTCGCGCTCATCGGCTCGCACCCGTCGATCATCATCTGGAGTTTGTACAATGAGGACTGGGGCGCGCAGGATATCGCCACCAACCACGAAACGCGCCACTACATCGCCCGCACCTACGACTACATGAAACTTCACTATCCGCAACTCCTCGTCGTGGATAACGATGGCTGGCATCACGTCTCGAATGAAGGGCGTTTGAAATCTGACATGCTGACGGCGCACCTCTACACGCCGGACGCTGAGCGTTGGGGCGAAATGCTCGACCACCTCACGCGCGGCGAAAATGAGGGCGTGGCGGCGTTCCCGCTCGTCGTCGGCGATCCGTTCTTTTATCGCGGGCAGGTGCCGCTCGTCGTAAGCGAGTGGGGCGGCTTCGGCTGGGAAGGCTACGGCGGCCCCGGAGAAAATTCTGAGAAAGCTGAACGCATCCGCCTCTTCAAACAGGAACTGCGCAAGCACCGCATCGCAGGAGACGTTTACACGCAAGCCACAAGCATCGAAGATGAAAACAACGGCGTGATTGACCCGGAGACGGCTGATCTCCTTGTGCCCGAAGGCATACTTAAATCCGGCGGAATTGATTAGTCGTTAAAGCGAAAAGGTGAAAGTTTGTCACGCCCACCTGTATGAATGCTTTAGATTCTAATCTCCTCTGCGCCGTCGCTCGCCTTGGCAACGTAAATGTCGGCGTTTAGCTTCGTCCGCTGGCGGTATTCACGCGCGATGATTTCACGGAAGCGTGCGACTTGATCGCGCGCCACGAGATTAACGGTGCAGCCGCCAAAACCCCCGCCCGTCATACGCGCTCCGAGCACGCCTTCGATCCGGCCCGCAATTTCAACGAGCGCATCCAACTCCTTGCAACTGACTTCGTAATCCGCGCGCAGAGATTCGTGCGACTCGAACATCAACCGCCCCATCTTTTGAAAATCCTTTTGCCGCAAAGCCTCCACCGCCTCAAGCGTGCGGTCGTTCTCTGTCACGACGTGACGGCAGCGTTGCCTGATGGGTTCGGGCAGACTCTCCTCGTATGCTTCAAGTTCTCTGACGCTCACATCGCGCAACGCTTTGATGTTCGGCAAGAATCTTCGTAACAGTTCAACTCCGCGCTCGCATTCTGCGCGGCGCGTGTTGTATTCGGAAGAAGCGAGCGCGTGGCGCACGTTAGAGTTGCAGATCATGATCACAACTCCTGAATCGTCGAGCGGAACATGCACGGCTTCGAGCGTGCGACAATCAATCAGCAGAGCATGATTTTTGCGGGCGAGCGCCGACGTGTATTGATCCATAATGCCGCTCTTTGTGCCGACGTACTCGTGCTCCGCCTTTTGCCCCGCGAGCGCGAGCGTGATCGGATCAATCTCAACCCCGGAAAGGGACGTGAGCGCCAACCCGGTCGAGATTTCAAGCGCGGCTGAAGAGGACAGCCCCGCGCCCTCCGGCACGTCCGACTGCAACATAAGATTCGCTCCCGTCAGGCGCGCCCCCTCTCGCTCCAACACACGCGCGACTCCTTCGACGTAATCAAGCCACACGCCGCGCTTCCCTTCCTCAGCTTCGTCTAAATCAAACTCCGCCGTTTTATTAAAGTTCAAAGAACGAACAGACACCCGCCGGTCGGCGCGCGGGGCAGCGAGGACGAAAGTTGATTGCTCAATCGCCATCGGCAACACAAATCCGTCGTTGTAATCCGTGTGCTCACCGATCAAATTGACTCTGCCGGGCGCGCGAAAAAGTCGCGGCTCAACGTCGCCATGCATTTCGACGAAAACGCGACGCAATTTTTCGACATCAACCATCGCTCGCCCTCTCCTTTCTGCCACGATCAGTTCAACTGAAGGTCTGCCCGCGCTTCAAACGCTCCGCTCATCCTCGGCGCTCTGTTTGGCTTCGGCGGGCGGCTCAGGCGCGGCGGGCTTAATTTCAACGGAGGGCGTCTGCGGCTCTTGCGCTTCGCCGAAATCGTAGAAGATCAAATAGCGTCCGTCCGGGAGCGTTATTTTTCTTCGCCTCATAGCGTCGCTTTCCTGCTCTTCTAATTCAATATTCATAATCTTAATTTGCGGCAGGCTCGCCCGCGTTCAATTCAATCTCCAACCACCAACGCTTAACCGCGCCCGCTTCTAATCGCCAACACTCGCCCGCTTGCGCGGCTTCCATCAATTCATCCGGGCGACCCGAACACGGTTCGAGCGCCACCGTGTAATGTCTCTTTCGTTCTGCACCAAGCGGCCAACCGCCCGCGCAAATCCAGATGCCGATGTACGGCGTGCTCGCAACATCGAATCGGATTGTAACCGATTCATCCGTCCTCGCATCGTGAAAAGCGCACCAGCCTTCGTTGAGTCGTTCCGTAAACAACTTGTCGGCCGTTCCCGCGTCCGGCGAGGGAAGCACATCAAGCCTGTCTCCTGTACCCGTTTTGTTCTCAATCGGCCACGCGCAACGCTCACCGTGCGCGCCCAAGCGATCACCGGTTGAAGAATTAACGAGGACGGATTCGACTTCTGCAGGCAGAAAGATACGCGAACCCGGACTTGCGGCGAGCAGCGGATGCGCCGACCACAGCACGCGCATCGAATTCTCGCTCTTGGAGACGAGTTCGTAGTCGAGTCTCAATCTGTTTTCCCGAATCGTCAGCCGCCGCCGAAAAAGATACGGCAGACGCTTTCCATCCGCTTCCATCATCAAACCATCGCCGTCTCGCTCGCATCTCCACTCCGTGCTCCACAACTCGCCGTGATCGGGCAGCAGCACGCCGGGCGCATCGGGCGCAGGAGACGCAGCGACAGTCGGAAAACACTCGTCGAAGCCGCTCGTGTCATACTCTTCAAAAGCACTTCCGTAACGTGCTCTTCTATGGGCGCGCTCCGGCGGTTGAAGCAAAACATTATGAGTCGAAGAAGCGCGCCGCAGCGTTTCTATTTTCGCTCCCAATTCCGGCAGCACGGCGACCACAAGATCGTCCTGCGCTAAGACGACGCGCCGTAAATTGTTGACGTGATCTTCCGTGATCAAAAAGCGTTTTCCTTGCGTTAATTCTGAATTTCAAATGCCCCGAAAAGTTTTTCCGCTTGAGCGTTGTAAGTTTTACGCAAATTCGACGCGCCCGCAGCGTCCAAGCGTTGTCGGTGTGTGTCCTTCGGATCACAAGCGGCAAACTTAAGCGTTCGCTTTGTGAATAGCAAAGCGATCACGTAAAATCAAGTTGCATAAAATCATGGGCGTCGGATTCGTCTTTATATTACAATCGAGCGTCGGCGATTCGCGCCGGATGAGTTTGAAACTCGAAGCACAAAGGGCATTTTCGCTGCACGCGAATCAACATCGCATCCTTGATGAATTTGCAGAAATCAGGTTTCGCATTTATTACATTTGCTCAGAAAGAAAGGAAAGCCCCCGATGAAACGAACCTTATCAGTCATCGTCGGACTCGTGATGTGCGTTCAACTCGCGTCCGCGCAGGTCGGTAATAGCGGCACGCGCCCGCAGACGAACGCCCGCACGGCCGATCCGCGCGTGAAAGCCGCGCTTGATCGCCTCGGCATTCAGTATGAAGTTGACCGCGACGGCGATTACAAACTCACACGCAACGTCCCCGACAGCAACGGGCGCACGCAGCTTGTCTTCATTGACTCGAAAACTTACCCCGTCGAGGGCATCGGAGAAATCCGCGAGATCTGGGCGCCCGCGATAAGATCGACCACTCCTCTGTCCTCATCCGTCGCCAATCGCCTCTTGCGCAACAGTTTTCAGATGAAGCTCGGCGCATGGGAAATTTACGGCGGCTCGCGCGCGCAAGCCTACATGGCCGTGTTCTCCGCCAAAGTCGGGGCGGAACTTGACAGCGACACGCTGCGCACTACGATTGATCTCGTGATGCAGAACGCCGACCAGATGGAGAAAGAACTCACCGGCAAAGATGATTTTTAATTTGCGCGCAACATATTTTAAGAAAGCAATTCTTGGAGGAAGAAATGATTAAATTTGTTCGCTTCGGACTGCGCAACGCCGTTCTCGCGGTGGCGTGCATTCTTACTTGCGGTGGCGCGCAGACTCTGCTGGCGCAAGACCTTCCGCCGGTTAAAGGCAGCTCAGGGTCGAATGTTCCGCGACCTACACCGCGCACCGCGCCCGCGCCGCGCCCCAACCCCCGACCCGCGCCGCGCCCCAACCC
>JACCYN010000361.1 GCA_013696465.1 Pyrinomonadaceae bacterium | reverse complement strand
GCATTCATGTGTCCAGTGTTAAAAGCACTTGGGTCCGCAACAGGTACTGCTTCATTATAATGAACAAAACAAAAATTCGTGCCAAAGTCGAGTGCTTCTATCATTTGCTTCTCAAAAAGCTTTTGTTGCTCAGAGTAACTATTACCGCTGTCGCCAAATGCAGCGTAATCCATTATAACGAGTGTATAATTTGCTAATCTTGGTAAAGTGGAATAGTTGGAAGGGAATGCAAAACCCTCGACAGTTGCATTAGTGATATTTGGGAATTGGTTTGTTAGATGACCGGCAACTTTGTTCCCAAACAGTAAAACATTGTGCCCTTTTTTACCTGCCGCAATAAGAGCATCTCGTTTATCGCCAAGAACATTACTCAAAATTTCGCCTCCAAACCTAAATAGTATATGCAACATTATCATCATGGTTGCAATCTTGACTTAAAAGTAAGGATTGCCTACAATGCCTTTGTAATCAATTTCCCAAGCAACGCAGATTGAAAATCTCAGACGTGGAAGTTTTATGAAAGTTAGCGCGCAGGAAGAATACGGGTTGCGGTGCTTGTTGCAACTGGCGCGGCTCTCGCCGGGCGAGAGTTTGACGCTGGGGCAGATCGCGGAGGGCGAGGGCATTTCGCAGGCGAACGCCGGAAAGCTGATGTGGCTTCTGAATAAAGCAGGGCTGGTGGCTTCGACGCGCGGGACGAAAGGCGGTTATGCGCTTGCGCGTTCGGCGGAAGAGATTCATCTGAGCGACATCATCAAGGTGTTGGACGAAGATATGTTGGAGGGGCATTGCAAGTCGTACACGGGTTTGCAAGAGATTTGCGTGCACACGGGCGATTGCGGGATTCGTCCCGTTTTGATTTCGCTGCATGAGATCGTGCAGAGCGCGCTTGAGCGGATCACGCTCGCGCAGTTGACGGATACGGAATCGAATGTTGACCAAGCTCTCTATCAGATTCACGTGGGGATGTCGCGCGGAGTGGCGCGCGATATTCCGTCGCCGAAGCATGTTCGATCATAAAAGGGTTCAGTTAGAAAATTATGAGTGCAAACATCGAATTACTCGCTAATCAAGAATATAAGTACGGCTTCGTCACAGACATTGAATCGGACATGATTCCGCGCGGTTTGACGGAAGAGACCGTGCGGCTTATCTCCGCGAAGAAGAACGAGCCGGAATGGATGCTTGAGTTTCGCCTCAAGGCGTTTCGCAGTTGGCTGAAGATGAAAGAGCCGAACTACTGGGCGAACATCAACTATCCGAAGGTTGATTACCAAGACATCATTTACTATTCCGCGCCAAAGCAGAAAAAGAAACTCGGCAGCCTTGACGAGGTTGACCCGGAGCTGCTGCGCACCTTTGATAAGCTCGGCATTCCGCTTGGGGAGCAGAAGCAACTTGCGAACGTCGCGGTTGACGCTGTGTTTGATTCCGTGTCGGTTGCCACAACTTACAAGGCGAAACTCGCTAAAGCGGGCGTGATCTTTTGTTCGTTTAGTGAAGCCGTGTTGGAACACCCTGAACTCATCAAGAAGTATATGGGTTCGGTAGTACCGGCGAATGATAACTATTTCGCAGCATTAAACTCTGCTGTGTTCACCGACGGCTCGTTCGTGTTTGTGCCGAAAGGCGTGCGCTCCCCGATGGAGTTGTCAACTTACTTTCGCATTAACAACTCTGAGTCGGGACAGTTTGAACGGACATTGATCATCGCAGAAGAAGGCGCTTACGTCTCATATCTTGAAGGCTGTACAGCTCCTAAATTCGATAAAAATCAACTGCACGCGGCGGTTGTTGAACTCGTCGCGTTGGACGACGCGGAAATCAAATACTCGACCGTGCAGAATTGGTACGCGGGCGATGAAGAAGGCAAGGGCGGCATTTACAATTTCGTGACGAAGCGCGGCGCGTGTCGCGGGCGAAACTCCAAGATTTCGTGGACACAAGTTGAAACAGGTTCAGCGATCACATGGAAATACCCGTCGTGCATTCTGCAAGGCGATAACTCCATCGGCGAGTTTTATTCGGTTGCATTAACCAATCACGCGCAGCAAGCCGACACGGGCACGAAGATGATTCACATTGGTAAGAACACGCGCTCAACCATCGTCTCGAAAGGCATCTCGGCGGGTAAGTCGAATAATTCATATCGCGGGCTGGTGAAGATGATGCCGAAAGCTGAAGGGGCGAAGAATTACACGCAATGTGATTCGATGCTTATCGGCGACAAGTGTGCGGCAAACACCTTTCCTTACATCGAAGTGATGAACGCCTCTTCGACCGCCGAACACGAAGCGACCACCTCGCGCATCTCGGAAGAGCAGTTGTTCTATTTGCAACAGCGTGGTCTAAGTCAAGAGGATGCCGTAAGTCTTATCATCAACGGTTTCTGCAAAGATGTATTCCGCGAACTCCCGATGGAGTTTGCGGTCGAAGCGCAACGCCTTCTCGGATTGAAGTTAGAAGGCAGCGTTGGATAAAGAAGATTTCAGCCGTCAGCCTTGAGCTTAAAAGCAAAACTGACGGCTGATTGCTGAACGCCGATAGCTTATTTCATTGGGGTAACGATAAGTGAAAGTATCAATCATCGCGTTTGACGATTTTACGGACATTGATGTGTTCTTCATGTGGGATTTGTTGAACCGCGTCGAGCGTCCCGATTGGAAAGTGCAAATCTTGGGCGATCAATGTTGCCACGTTTCGGCGACGGGTATGCGCACGCACATGCACGGCCGTCTTGACGAAGCCAACTCTTCAGACGCGGTGCTCTTTGCGAGCGGCAAGGGCGTGCGCCGTAAGATCAAGGACGATGTTTTTCTTGATGCTTTCAACCTCGATCCCGAAAGGCAACTGATCGGCTCGATGTGCTCCGGCGCGCTCATTCTCGCCGCGCTCGGACTTCTCGAAGGCAAGCGTGCGACGACTTATCCGACATCGAAGAAGCTTTTGGAATCAATGGGGGTGAAAGTCGTTGAAGAACCGTTCGTGCGCGAGGGGAACGTGGCGACGGCCGCCGGGTGTCTCGCTGCGCAATATTTGGCCGGTTGGGTGCTCGAAGAATTGTTGGGCGCGGAAGAGAGCAAGCGAGCGTTAAAGTTGATTCAGCCGGTCGGCGAAGGTTTGAGCTTTGCAGATTTTGACGCCAAGCAATTGTCGGCAAGCGCAAGTTAGAACTTGGTGGATGCGGTAATAAATGAAAGGGCGTAAGACTCCGCAGGAAAAGAAGTCACTCAGTTACGCCAGGGACAGGCGGAACACTTACGGCGAGAGCGATAAGGGATCGCGCACGTCTATCAAGCGCAACAAGACAAAGCCCAGCCGCGCGTATAGAAGAAGCGTTAATCAGATTTTGCAAAGCGAAGCTTCCAGCAGTGACTTGCAGAACGCCGAATTGCTTGACGCTGAAGTGCGAAGTGTCAAACGCCGGAAGTGGCGCAAGTGCCCGGATACGCCGCTTGGTCAATACGTGAAAGAAAGATTGGAAAGAAGATCGAGAAGCGTCGGCGCGAAGATTAAACGAAGGGCGGAATTCAAACGCCGCATGGGAGAACAGATTTAGGAATGTTAGAGATTAAAAATTTACACGCGAGCATTGACGGCAACGAAATCTTACGTGGCATCAGTTTGACAGTAAACGCGGGCGAAGTTCACGCCATCATGGGGCCAAACGGTTCGGGGAAATCAACGCTCTCGAAAGTTCTCGCAGGTCATCCGGCGTATGAAGTGACCGAGGGTGAGATTCTTTTTGAAGGCAAAGATTTATTGGAACTTGACCCGGACGAGCGGGCGCGCGAAGGAATCTTTCTCGCATTTCAGTATCCGGTGGAAGTGCCGGGCGTTTCAAACGCGCAGTTTCTGCGCCTCGCCTACAACGAAAAGATGAAGCACACCGGGGGTGAAGAACTCGATCCGCTTGAGTTTAAGGATTACTTGTCTGAGCGGGCGAAGATCGTTGAGATGGACGCGAGTTTTATGTCGCGGTCGGTGAATGAAGGTTTTTCCGGCGGCGAAAAGAAGCGCAATGAGATTTTGCAGATGGCCGTTCTGCAACCGAAACTTGCGATGCTCGACGAGACGGATTCGGGCTTAGACATTGACGCCCTGCGTATCGTCTCCGGGGGCGTGAATAAATTGCGCAGCGAAGATAAGGGCATCATTCTTGTCACGCACTATCAGCGCATCTTGAATTACATCATCCCGGATTTCGTGCATGTGCTTTACAAAGGACGCATCGCGCGCTCCGGCGGCAAAGAGTTGGCGCTTGAGTTGGAAGAGAAGGGTTACGATTGGCTCAAAGATGCGGCGCGCGAGACTGCGCTGGCGGGCGCAAGATAGATCGTTAAAGCTTAGAAGATTATGCAAGCAACGAAAGAAGTGACGAAGGAAGCGAGCGATTACGTCGCGGCGTTTCACGAACAAGCTGAAAGTCAAAGAGGAAAGATGCCCGCGTGGGTTGAAGATTTACGCGGTCGTGCGATTGAGCATTTCGAGATGGTCGGATTTCCGACGACGGACGTTGAGGATTACAAATACACGAATGTTGCGCCGATAGCGCGCGGCAACTTTCAACCCGCGTCGGAAGCGCAAGCGAAGAATTTAATTGACGGCCAAACCCTCGAACGCTTCGTTTACCCGGAAGCGAAGCGAAGCAGGTTGGCATTCGTCAACGGGATTTTCTCTTCCGAACTCTCGGCAATTGAGAATTTACCAGATAGAGTTGTCGTCACAGAGTTGCGTGAAGCCTTGGGGGGCGAATACGCAGACTTGGTGCGCGGCTACCTCGCGCGCGGCGCGGAGACTTCCGGCGACGACGCTTTCACCTCGCTCAACACCGCGTTTCTCTCAAGCGGGGCGTTTCTCCTTTTCCGGCGAAACGTGAGTGTCGAACAGCCTATTCATTTGCTTTTCCTATCAACTTCTTCCGGCGCTGAAAAACCCATCGCCGCCTTCCCGCGCGTGCTCGTGCTCGCCGAAACGGGAAGCGAAGCGACGGTTATTGAAGAGCATACTGCAATCAACGACGGTGACGTTTACTTTTCAAGTCCGGTCGTGGAAATTTACGTTGACGACGAAGCGCGGCTAACGCACTACAAAGTTCAGCGCGAATCTTCAGGCGCTTTCCACGTCGCGCAGACGCGCGCCGAAGTCGGGCGCGGCAGCCGCTATGATTCGACGACCGTAACGCTCGGCGCGGCACTTGCCCGTCACAACATCAACATGCAATTGCGCGCCGAAGGATCAGAATCGTGGATTGATGGTCTCTACATTGTTGACACGGGGCAGCACGCCGACACGCATTCGCTGATCAATCACCGCGCGGCGCATTGCGTGAGTCATCAAGCCTACAAAGGCATTCTCGACGGCAAGTCGCGCGGCGTCTTCAACGGCCGTATCTTCGTTCATCCCGGCGCACAACAGACGGACGCTTATCAGTCGAACAAGAATCTGATTCTCTCGAACGAAGCGCGCGTTGACACGAAGCCGCAGTTGGAGATTTTCGCCGACGACGTGAAGTGCTCGCACGGCGCGACGGTTGGACAATTGAACGAAGAGGAACTGTTCTACCTCACGAGTCGCGGGCTGCAACCGGAACTGGCACGAAATCTTCTAACTTACGGATTCGCGGAAGCGATTGTGCAGAAGATTAAAGTCGAATCAATAAAGAGGCAGTTGGATGAAGCGATCTTGAATCGCCTTCATGCGCGCCTCGAAGCGTGAAAGATTATGGCAGCTGTAACGGAACAAACGCTCGTTGACGTGGAAAATATCGTCGAAGCCGCCCTCGTTGACGCGCCTGTGAATATTTCGTCTGTCGGCGTTTGGGATGTTGAGCGCGTGCGCCGCGATTTTCCTGTCCTGTCGCAAACCGTCAACGGCAAGCCGCTTGTCTATCTCGACTCGGCAGCTTCGGCGCAAGTGCCGCAGGTCGTCATTGATCGCGGAAGTAAGTATCTCGGCGAAGAACACTCGAATGTGCACAGGGGCGTGCATTATCTTTCGCAGCGCGCAACCAGCGCCTACGAAGGATCGCGCGAGCGCGTGCGTCGCTTCATCAACGCGCGCGAGGCGGCCGAGTGTGTTTTTGTGCGCGGCTGCACGGAAGGCATCAATCTCGTCATGCACGGCTACGGGCGCAAGTTCATCGTTGAGGGAGACGAGATCATCATCTCCGCGATGGAGCACCACTCGAACATCGTGCCGTGGCAGATGCTGTGCGAGGAAAAGGGCGCGCGCCTGCGCGTCATTCCGATGAATGATCAGGGCGAGTTGCAGCTTGACGAATTTGAAAAGTTGCTCAACGAGCGCACAAAGCTCGTCGGCGTTATTCACATCTCAAACGCGCTCGGCACGATCAACCCTGTGAAAGAGATCGTTGCGACGGCGCATAAGCACGGCGTACCTGTCCTCGTTGACGGGGCGCAGGGCGCGCCGCACTTGAACATAGACGTGCAAGACTTGGATTGTGATTTCTACATTCTCTCCGGTCACAAACTTTTCGCACCGACCGGAAGCGGCGTCGTTTACGGCAAGCGCGAACTTTTAGATCGGATGAACCCGTTTATCGGTGGCGGCAGCATGATCCGCAGCGTTACGTTTGAGAAAACGACTTACGCCGGATTGCCCGACAAGTTTGAAGCTGGAACGCCCGCCATCGCATCACAGATCGGGCTCGGCGCGGCGATTGATTACTTGAACGGCATGGATCGCGCGGCGGCGCTCCGGCATGAGCAGGAGTTGTTGGAGTACGCGACCGCGCGCCTGAACGAAATTGAAGGCGTGACGATCATCGGCACGGCTGGGGAGAAGGCGAGCGTCATCTCGTTTACGGTTCAGGATATTCACCCGCACGACATCGGCACGATTCTCGACGCGGAAGGCATTGCGATCCGCGCCGGGCATCACTGCGCGCAACCTGTGATGCAACGCTTCCAGATTCCGGCGACCGCTCGCGCCTCGTTTGCTTTCTACAACACGCGCGAAGAAGCGGACAAACTTGTTTCGGCAATTAGGCGCGTGATTGAAGTGTTCAAGTAAGACGGTGGCGCGAGGTTTCAAGTCGCGTCCCGATTCAAAGAAGCGAAAATCACAGGTATGTCCGAGTTAAGCGATCTCTATCAGCAAGTTATTCTCGACCACAATAAAAAGCCGCGCAACTTTCATAAGCTTGAGGGGGCAAACCGTCACGCCGACGGTTACAATCCGTTGTGCGGCGATCAACTCTCGGTCTATTTGCAGATGGAAGACGACGTGGTGAAAGACGTGAGCTTCGAGGGCACGGGTTGCGCGATCTCGAAGGCGGCGGCGAGCATGATGACGCAGAGCGTGAAGGGGAAAACGCGCGGTGAAGCCGAAACGCTTTTCCATGAATTTCACCGCATGGTGACGGGGGAATTGGACGAGGAAGCGACGCCGAACGGTTTGGGGCGGTTGAAGATTTTCGCCGGAGTGAGAGATTACCCGGCGCGCGTTAAATGCGCTTCTTTGTCGTGGCACACGCTACACGCCGCACTTCACGGAGAAGAGATAGCGACGACGGAGAGTTGAAACATTTTTAGATTTATCGTACAGAAGAGACGTCCAGCTTGCGGGGCCGTCTTTTTTATTTGCCGTTAAGAGAATTTCTAGAAAATGGTTTTCGATCTAACCCGCTTAACTCTCTCCGCTTTGCGTTCGCACTTCGAGCGGCGACAAGGGGCGGTGCTTGAACTTACGCGCAAACTCGTCGAGTGTGAATCTCCTTCGGGAGACGCCGAAGGAAGCCGTCGCGTCGTCGAGTTATTGGAAGCCGAAGCGAGAAGGATTGATGCGGTAACAAGGGTCGAACGCATTGCGATTCCCGACTACGGCGAACACTTGCGCGTGCGCGTGTTTGACGATGGCAACGAGACGCGCACGACGCTTCTTCTGGGACACACGGACACGGTGCACCCGCGCGGCTCAATCAAAGAGCGACCTTGGCGCGAGGATGATGGACGAATTTACGCGCCGGGCATCTTCGACATGAAAGCTAATTGCGCGCTTGCCTTTGAATCACTCCGCGCTCTCGACGCGCTTTCGCTAAAACCATCACGCCCCGTCGTCCTGCTGTTTACGTGCGACGAGGAAGCGGGCAGCGCGACGGGGCGCAAGCTTGTGGAGAAGGAAGCGACGCGCGCCGCGTCCGTGCTTGTCCTCGAACCGTCCGCACCGAGCGGGCGTGTGAAAACCGCGCGCAAGGGAACGGCGCTCTACACGATGGAAATTTACGGACGGGCGGCGCACGCCGGGCTTGAGCCTGAACGGGGTGCAAGCGCGGTTCTTGAGTTGGCGCGGCAGATGATTCGACTGAGCGAATTACAAGATTTAAGTTGTGGCACGACGATCAACGTCGGGTGCATCGAAGGTGGAACGGCGTCGAATGTTGTCGCTGCCTACGCGCGCGCCGAAATTGACGTTCGTTTCAGCACAACGCCCGAAGCCGAGCGCGTTGATAATGAATTAAGAGGGGCGACACCGTTCGACGACCGCGTGCGTGTCGTGGTGGCAGGGGGCGTCAATCGTCCGCCGCTTGAGCACACGGATGGGGTTGTCAAATTGTACGAAAAAGCGCGCTCGATTGCCGCGCTGCTCGACGTTGATTTGGGAGAAACGAGCGTCGGCGGAGCATCTGACGGAAACTTTGCGGCGGCAATGTGTGCGAGCGTCCTTGACGGTTTAGGAATTGAAGGCGGCGGCGCGCATTCGGAGCATGAACACATTTTAACGAATCGCATCCCTGAACGCGGCGCGCTCGTGGCCGGGTTGCTTATCGTTGAATAACGAATATGAAAACAATTTTCCTGTTGCGACACGCGAAGGCCGCTCCGGGCAATGCGTGGACAAAAGATTTCGACCGCGAGTTAGACGCGCGCGGTGTGAAAGAAGCAGCGCGCGCCGGGGAGTTAATGAGAAGGCAAGACGTTCACCCAAAGTTGATCTTGAGTTCTCCGGCGAAGCGAACGCAACAGACAATCGAGCTTGCGATTCAAAGTTCCATGTTGGAGATCAAGGCGCAGTACGACAGGCGAATTTACGAAGCAAGCGCGGGCGAGTTGTTGAATGTTCTCACTTCAACCGATGAAAACATCAATGAGGTGTTGATTGTCGGTCACAATCCGGGAATAGAAGAGTTGTTGCGGTATTTAACAAATGAAAGCCGACCAATGGGAACAGCCGCGCTCGCGCGCGTTGAGATTGCAAACGATTCGTGGGAGCAATTGACGCCGGGCGGCGGGCAACTCGCGTGGCTCATTAAAGCCGATTAGCGAAGGCACAGCCGGACGCAATTTGATGGTCAACAAAGCGAAAAGAATCAAGTTTGTTCTTCTCTCCTTCTTATTATTTGCAATCATACTCACAGCTTTCTTTGTTCACCGACGCGCCGAGCGACGGCGACTCTGGTTACGCCAACCGCTCACAATCATGCGCACGCTTGCGGGAGAATTGAATTCGCCGGGCATGGCAAAATTCGATGAACCTTTCGGCGTTGCCGTCGCGCCGGATGGAACAATTTTTCTAACGGACGGCGCGGCGAATCGTCTGTGGCGGATTTCGGTTAACGGCGACGCCGGAATAGTCACCGAAAATCTCAACACGCCTTCGAGCGTCGCGCTCGCGCCCGACGGAACGCTCGTCGTCGCCGACACTGGCTCGCACACCATCAAGCGCATTGACCCGCGCGACAGCAGCAACAACATCACAGTCATCGCCGGACGGGAAAACACTTACGGATTCGCTGACGGCAGTGGAGGTGACGCGCGATTCAACGCGCCCGTCGGTGTCGCCGTCGGAAACGACAATCGCATTTTCGTCGCCGACACTTACAACGACCGCATTCGCGTTATTGATGAACACGGACAGGTGACGACGCTCGCGGGCAGCGATCAGGGTTATGCAGACGCGGCTGACAGCCGGGACGCGCAATTCAACACGCCGTGCGGCATCGCGCTCGCGCCCGATTCTTCGTTGGTCGTCGCCGACACGGGAAACAATCGTTTGCGGCGAATTGAAATTAACGGGCGGACTACAACGATTGCCGGAACAGGCGAAGCGACGGTGCGCGACGGCGCGCCGCTTGATTCCGCGTTTGCCGCTCCGCTCGGCGTCGTTGTTAAAGCTGACGGAACGATTTACACGACCGACTTGCACGGCTCGGCGCTTCGATCTTTTCATTCTGGCGAAGCCTCTTCCGTTAACACGCTCGTCAGCGGAGAAGCGAAGCCGAATTCCGTTGACGGCAAACTCGAAAGCGCGCGCGTAAATCGTCCCGCAGGCATCGCACTGACTTCAGACGGATCGATTGTCTTAGCCGACGCGGGCAACAGGTTATTGCGCATCGTGGTGCGTGAGCGGGACGAGCGCGGGCGCGTTCTTTCGTCCGAGAATCTTCCGTTGCGAGAAGCGTCTGCTGAAGGAATGCGGCGCGCGGGCGAACCGCGCTGGCCTTTCGAGCCGCCGAGGGAGACGCGCGAGATCGCCGCCACTTTCGGCGAAGTGCGCGGCGAAGTGAAAGACAACGATCAAGTTTGGTTTCATAACGGGCTTGACATTCCCGGTCGGTACGGCGAAACGGTGCGACTTGTGCGCGGCGAAAAGATGTTGAATCCGCTTTCAATCGAAGGCGTCGGCACGGCGCGCGAGCGTGTGCGTTTCCCTTCAATCGGCTATGTGCATCTGCGCGTCGGACGCGCGGCGGATGAAAAAGAATTTAACGATGCTCGGTTTCTCGTGGGGCGAGACGAGCGGGGAAAAGTTACGAGCGTGCGCGTGCGTCGCGGGACGCAATTCGCGGCGGGCGACTCCGTAGGCACGCTCAACAATCAAAATCATATGCACCTCATCGCTGGCCCGCAAGGTCATGAGTTTAACGCCCTCGCCGCGCTCGAACTACCCGGCGCGCATGATACGATTCCGCCGACGTTCGACGGGCAGAGCGTGAGTTTCACCAGATCAGACGGGCAAGAGTTTGGGGAGAAGGAGCAAAACTCGAACGACGAAAAAAAGCGAACGAACCTTGCGGATGATGTAACCAATACTGTCTATGGCGATGTACGAATCATCGTTCGCGCTTTCGATTCGATGGAGGGAAGCGCGGCGCGTCGTAAACTCGGAGTTTATAAGCTCGGTTATCAAGTGCTCTTGCCTGACCAATCTCACGCGCCCGGATTCCTTGAGCCACGCATGAACATCTCGTTCGAGAGTTTGCCGCGCGAGCCGTCGTCCGTCCGCATCGCTTACGCCGAAGGCAGCCGCGCCGGATACACTCCCGATACTGTTTTCGCTTACGTCGTGACGAACATCGTGCGAGATAAGGAAGCGACAGAAGATTTCTGGCACACATCTGAACTCACGCCGGGCGACTACATCGTGCGCGTCTTCGCCGAAGACTTCTTCGGCAATCGTCGAACGCACGATGCGCCGGTGCGCGTCGTCGAGAATAATACGAACGGCGTTTGAGTCGAAACTTTTTATCAACTAGAAGGGACGATGATAGAATAAGGTTGATGAAATCCTAGCGCCTAAAAGCTTCTCAGCAATGATGTATTGTCCGCAATGTCGCAATCAGTTAACTGACGACAGCAAATTCTGTCCGCATTGCGGCAGCGCGGTCAAAGCTGCTTCCTCTTCAGCCGACGCGCCGACAGAAACGGCAGTCGCAAACGATTCTTTACTGGGTTGTGTGATTGATGAACGTTATGAACTGAGAGGGCAGTTGGGCGAAGGGGCGATGGGGGCGGTCTATCGCGCGAATCGTTTGCACATTGGGGACGAAGCGGCCGTCAAAGTGTTGCACCGGAAGTTCGTCGGGGAAGAGGAGACGATGGAGCGGTTTCGCCGTGAGGCGCGCGCCGCCGCGCAGTTGCGCCACCCGAATGTCGTGGCGATCTACGACTTCGGCGAAGGACACGACGCGCGCGTGCCCGCTTACATCGTGATGGAACTCGTCAACGGCAAATCGCTGCGCGATGTGTTGCGGACGGAAGGTGTAATGGGGCAGGAGCGCGCAATCGAGTTGATGCGCGAAATCTGCGCCGGGATCGCGGCGGCGCACCATGTGGGAATCGTCCACCGCGACATCAAGCCGGACAACATTATTGTCATCCCTCCGCAATCGTCGGGCGAAGCCGAGAGAATTAAAGTGGTTGATTTCGGCATCGCCAAACTGCGCGACATGAGCGACGCACTGAATTTAACGCAGGCGGGCACGCTTCTCGGCACGCCCTATTATATGTCGCCCGAACAATGCCGGGGCGAAAGTCTCGACGCCCGTTCGGATGTTTACAGTCTCGGCGCGCTGCTTTACGAGATGTTAACGGGCGCTCCGCCGTTCAAGTCGCCGACGCTCGCGGGAGTTATCTCAAAACATTTAGCTGAGCCGCCTCCGCCGTTTCCGCCGCAGAGAAACATCTCGCCCGCGCTCGAAGCGGTTGTGCGCCGCGCGCTCGCCAAAGAAGTTGGTGCGCGACAGGGGGACGCCGCCGCGCTCGGTCAAGAACTGCGTAATGCCTTGCTCGCTTTCGGGAATAATGCGGGACTGCCGTCAGTGCAATTCGCTTCCGCCCGGACGCCAAACTTTACACAAACCGCTTCGCCGCAAATGCCCGCATACGCGCACACGAATCAATCTTTTTCCCACCCGACCAACCCAACGCTCAACGCTGCGCCTCCACCATCCGCGCAAAACCCGGTGCGCTCATCACGCTCATGGCTGTGGCTTGTGGGGTTGGCGGCGCTGGCGTTGGCGGCCGTCGGAATAGGTTTCGGCGCTTTTATGCTGATGCCAAATCGAAACAGCGGACAAGCGAACGCGAACGCTCTACCGCCGAAGAGCGATAGATCAAGCGCGTCGCGCTCGACTCCTGCGCCCGCAAAGAATACGAATCAAAAGCAACTCACGCCCGCCGAGCGTCAGAATACTCAAGCCGAAATTGCGAACGTCTTAGCCGCATGGAACAGGGCGATTGAAGGGCGAGACATCGCAACGCACATGAGTTATTACGCTGATACGCTTAACACTTATTACAATCGCAGCAACGTGAGCGCAAACGTTGTGCGTCGTGACAAGGCGAACGCTTTCAGTCGTTACACCGATATTGAGATCAAATTGAGCAACATCAAAACACAACTCGACTCGTCGGGCGCGCGCGCGACTGCGACGTTTGATAAAACGTGGAACTTCGCTGGCGGCGAACGCGACTCTTCCGGGTCGGTGCAGGGCATGGTGTGGTTGGAGAAGAGAGGCAGCGACTGGCTGATCACAGGGGAAAAAGATTTGAAAGTTTATTACACAAGCAACGGCAGTGAGCAACAAACGAGTTCCGACTACACAGGTGCTCCATAAATTTGGATCGGCCGTGTGAGCGAAGTTAATTTCGTTTTCGCCAACCTTTGATTCGTTTCGCGCTTCTATTGGTTATCAGCTCTTCGGATTGAAGATCGCATTTCATACATCGTCCACTGAACAAAGGAGTGTATTACGGTGAACATATCGGCAAAGAACTATAAGTTAATTTCATGTGTTCTTTTCGCATCGTTCGTCTTCGCCCCCGTAGGGCGCACGTCGGCGGGAGGAAGTGAGAGAGGCGCGCAGCAAAGTGTGGCGAGCGCGATTCGTGTTGCGCCGCCCGCCCCCGTCTTCGACGACAACGCGCGCCGGGCGGAATTAGCCGCGCGCCGGAATAAAATTGCGGAACGCATCGGGGCGAAGGGCGCGCTCGTGTTGTTGAGCACCGCGCCGCGCATTTACACCAACGACGTTAATTATAAATTCCGTCAAGAAAACAATTTCTACTATTTGACGAACCTCAACCAACCCGAAGCAAAGCTCGTTTTGCTGCCGGGCGGAGCAAACGTGCGCGAGATACTTTTCTTGCCGCGCCGTAATCCGTCGCAGGAAACATGGACGGGGCGCATGTATTCTCCCGAAGAAGCCGCGCGTCTTTCAAGCATCGGCGAAATCTGGGAAGAGACAGAGTTTGAGCCGTTCATGCAAGCCTTGCGCTCGCGCCAAGCTTATCGTCCGCAACCGGAAAAAATACTGCTTTCGTCTCGCACGACAACACCACCAACTTCAGGCGCTGCGAGCGACGCGGCGAACTACGAAACTCTTTTCGCGGCGGCTGCAAAATCCGAAGCGGCGCTTTTCATGTTGACCTCAACGAACGCGAACGCGCAGAACGCGGAGAGCCGCGAATATCGCGCCGAGCAACTTTTAGCCGCCGCGTGGCGGAAAGAGCCGAACGGTTTTACGGTGCAGAGCGCGTTTCCGATTTTCGCGGAGATGCGTCTGCGCAAGTCCGAGATGGAGATGCGTCTGTTGCAGCACGCCGTTGACATCACGACCGAGGCTTTGGGGCGCGCGATGGCGGTGGCGAATCGCGCGAGGTGGGAATACGAAATTGAGGCAGAAGTTCAATACACCTTCAAACGCCGCAACGCCGACAACTGGGGTTATCCGCCCATCGTTGGATGCGGGGCAAACGCCACCACCTTGCATTATGAAGAATCGCAAGGGCGGGTGGCGGCGGGCGATCTGATCCTGATGGACGTGGGCGCAGAATACAACCACTACACGGCCGACGTAACGCGCACGTTTCCTATCAACGGCAAATTTACATCCGCCCAAACCGACATCTACAATCTTGTGCTCGCCGCGCAGACTGCCGCTTACGCTCCCGTAAAACCCGGCGGCACGTTCGCGCAAGTCAATGCGGCGGCCGTCGAGACGATCAAGCGCGGGTTGCTGAAGTTAGGTTTAATCACCGACGTTAATTCCAATCAACACCGAATCTGGTTTATGCACGGCACGTCGCACTGGTTGGGGATGAACGTGCACGATGTCGGAAGCAACGCGACGAAGTTTGAACCCGGCATGGTCTTCACCATCGAACCCGGCGTCTACATCCGACCCGACGCGCTCGATTACCTGCCGAAGACGGCCGAGAACGAACGCTTCATTCAAGCGGTGCGTCCGGCTTTTGAGAAATACAAAAACATCGGCGTGCGCATTGAAGACGATGTGGTAGTAACGGCCGACGGCTACCGTAATTTAACGAGCGCGCTGCCTCGTGCCACTAACGAGATCGAAGATTTCGTGCGGCGAGCATCGCAGGAACTGCGCGCCGCCCGAATGACAAAGAGAAAAGACGAGACGGCAAAACTCAATCGCTAAACTAAGTTTGTCAAATTTTTATTGCACGAGCGTGCTGGATAGGGCGCGGGCGTCGGCGGGGGCGAAGCGCTGTTCTTCTTTGAGGGCTTTGCGCAAGAGTTGCGCGCTGAGTGTGCGGAGGTGTGTATCCGTCTTTTCGTTACGGTAGATGCGCAGCAATTCGGATTTGGCGGTTTCGGAGTTGATGCGATAAAGCGAGGTTAAGCATAGCTCGCGTGTTTGTCCGTCATTCGTGCGCGCGAAGATGCGGGCGACAGCGCGCGCCGCTTTCGCGCCCGCCGCGTCGTTGTGTTCCGCGATGTAGCGAAGCGAACGGCGCACTTCCTCGATGTCGCGCACGATCTCGACGACCGGCCCCGCCTTCGCCGCGTCGCGCAGAAATCGCGTGTGATAAGCCATGCGGCGCGATTCGTCGAGCTGAGTTGAGAGGGAAGGCGCGGCGGCCGACTCGCGGTGCGTGTAAAGTCCGAAGCTGGCGAGATGAGCAAGGCGGAAAAGGATTTGTTCCGTGCGATTGTGTCGGAGCGGAACCAACTCAGCGCGGCGGTCGCGCTCAACTCGCGCCGGAAGACCGCTCGCGTTGAGCGCATAAGCTCGCAATGCACGGTATTGACCTTGCGCGATCTGTGTTTCGGCTTCCGTACTGTTCTCAAGCGGATTGCTGGCGACCGCCTCCAACCGCCGACTCGTTTCAGCCCGCAACTGCGGCTCGAAAGATTGACCGAGCGAGAGCAGCAGCTTGAGTTGCGAATAAGCTTTCAGCCGAGACGGTTGATTAACGTCAATGCCGCGCCGGTCGGTGACGAAATCGTAAACCGTGCGACCGAGAAAGAAATAGAGATCGCCGAAGCGCGAGACTTGAAGTAGATTACGCGCCACGTCTTCGAGGAGGCGTTTCGATATTTCCCTTCGCTTCGGGTTGTAACGATCACGAAAGTCAACGAGGAGGATCGGAATCTTCGGGTGATCGAGTCCGTAAAGGGCGAGCGGAATCATCTCAACCGCGCGCGCGCCGGGCGTCTCTCGCGCGACGCGGCGATTCTCCGCGTCCATGTACCACGTCTGCTTGTATCCATCCCAGCGTTGAAGTCTTTTGTCCTGCCAAGGGTTATCAATATTGAGAAAGCGTTTGTTGAAGGAGCGCGACTTATTGGCGGCGATGTCTTCGCGCCTCGCCCAGAGAAGCGCGTGCGTCGTGCTGCCGTCGGGCATTTGCAGCGGCTCGAAAAAGAGATTCTCGGCTTCGGCGCGTTGGCGCAGGAGTTCCCAGTTGTGTCCGCGTTCGTCGAGTTGTCGTTGCGTCCCCTTCAGGCTTGCGAGTCCGAGGTAAACATCGTCAAGGATACCGCCGAAGGTTGATTCGGCAAGCATCAAACGTGCTTGAATGTCGCTCACTTCAGTGGGAGAAAAAGCGGGCGTGTGGTCGCCCGTTGAATCGTAAAGCGAAAGAACGGCGAGCGCGCGAATGAGATGCGCTTTGCGGTAATCGCTCAGGTTGCGGCGATACGTGTTGAGCGGAGATTTGACGGGAAATCCTTCGGGAGCGATCAGCAGATTTTGCAGCGCGATCCAGAAGAAGCGTTCCCACACATCGCGGTCGGCCGCGCCTAAATCAATGAGAGGCGGCGGCGCGCCGCGTCCCGCACGCTTTTTATTACCGACGCGGGCGTAAAGGAACGGGACGGCGGCGGCGACGCGCTGCCACGTCGTCGGGCTGGTGTAGGTGAGCATCCAGACGTAACGCAAGCGATCATTTTCCGGGTCGCGGTCGCCCAGTGTGTCGCGCAAGACGCTGACGAGCGGAACGTCCGTTGAATTTTGTCCGGCGTTCGCGGCCGGTGAAGGATTGAAGTTGAGGCTGCCGAAGATGGTCAGCAACTCCGCACCGCCTGCCACTTCGAGGCGTTCGAGTCGAAACTTCGGCGTCGCTTGCGAGCGAGCCGCATCGGCGTTTTCGGCAGCCGTTTGAGCCGCGATGCGAAGGGAGGTGAGCGGCGAAAAAACGTAGAGAAGGACGATGAGAAAGGAAAGCGCCCGCCGCCTTTGCCGTCGGGAAAAGGCGCGCGCGATTCTCTTTAACCTGTCCTGTTTAACCTTCAAAGCTTAATCGTAAAAGTGCGATGCCATAAAAAAGTTTCTGTTGGAGCGAAAAAGTGTACAACGGTTTCTCGCCAGAGATTTACATCCTGCAAAAATAACACCTTCATCAATGTGGGTTCGCAAATGGCAATGTGTGTGCCAACGCTTGAAATTCGTGTGCGAGGAGATCGAGGATAGCCCCTTGAATGAAAATCAACGATGTCGTCCGATGCGCCGTATTTTGAAAGCGTTGCTGTTGCGCAATCGAAGAACGGGAAATAGTTTGGCAGGAAAATGCCTTAAGCCAAACAAACGCGCAAGGTTACATCCATTTGCGAATTGTGTCAAAAGAAGAATCTGCGGGCGAGGCGCGTCCGTTTACAAAGAGCGGAAGCGGACAGTTTGACGATTAGTTTGACGAGTTGCGTTGAACCGTATCGGGGCGCGCATCGCGCGTATTTGTGTTTGTATTTGTATTAGTCACTTGCGGTTTCGGCTGTTGCCAACCGGCGCGCTCAAGCAGCCGTGTGGCAAAGCTGATGGGGACGGCGAAATTCGACGCTGCGTTCTCAGTGAAGATGGCGAAGTTAACTCCGATCACACGCCCCGTCGAGCCGAAGAGCGGCGCGCCCGATGCGCCTTCGCCGTTCGCGGCGCTGTTGATAATGCGTTGCGGATTCAAATCGGTGATGTTGCCTTGCGTCAGAATCGGTTTGATGTAGCCGCGCGCAGCGAGTTGGGTAAGCAAGGATTCGAGCGACGCGCCGTAGCGTTCTTGAAGAACACGTGATTCGGCTTCCGGCAAGGTGGCGAGCAGACGGTCGGGGCCGGAGATGTAACTGATCATCACGACGTTTGTGCCGATCCTCAACGGATTTGAATCCGCGTCGAGCGGCAAGACAGGAAGATTGGCGGGCGTCGTTTTAGGATCGAGCTGGCAGACGGCAATATCGTCGCGTTGCGATGAAGTTCTGATGCGGAGCGAAGTGGGTTGGCGTTGATTCGGAAAGTAAGCCACAAGGCTTTTCAACTTGGGTCGCCCGCTCACGCTCGCGCTTAAGTATTGCGCCCGTTCGTCCGCAGCCCAAGGCTGCACGACGACGTGCCAATTCGTGAGAACATACCCGTTGCCAACGTGAAAGCCTGTGCCGACAAAAGGGCGTTCGTAGATCGCCCCGCTTCCTTCCGCCGTCAACATATCTCCCGCGTCAGCCGTCGCTGGCACGGGAGGGTTCTCTTCGGTCGTGGTCGTCGTGGTGGATGTCGGATCGGGATAACGGAGCGGGCGGTTGGTGTTGGCTTCGACGAAAATGTAAGAACCGGCGATCATGCACACGCCGTTACCGTACTGGCTACGAAGTTGCGGAGCGAGCGAGAAGCTGCTGAGGATATTGTTGTTGACTTCATCAATGGAATCGATCTGGATGCCCGTGCGCTTAAGTTGTTCTTGCACGCGCGCGAGATGCTCATTCTGCTCCTGAATCCGCCGCCGACTTTCTTTGATCTCTTTGTAGGTTGCAAAACCGAAATAGAGCACGCCGCCGACGAGCGAGAGGGCAATGAGCAGCGTGATGATTTTTGTGACGGGATTGATCTCGCGGACGAGTTCGCGTGTGAATTCGCGCAAGAAGATTTTCGCGTCGTCGCGCCGTGCGGTCGCCGCCGCTTCAATCGCGGCGTGCTCAATGAACGGGGCGACGTGCGCGGGCGATTGAGTAGTTTGCGCCAGCGTCGTCGGCGACGCGCCGACGGGAAAGAATTGCAGAACGAGATCAGTTGAAACAACCTCGATCTCGTCTCCGCTTTCGATAAGTGCGCCCGCGATGATCGGTCGGTCGTTATGGGTGATCGGAACCGAACGATTAAAATCTCCGACGCGGTAATGACCGTTAGCGCGCGAAAGTTCAAGCAACGTGCCGGGGGCGAAGGGCAAAAGCGATGCGTGAAGGCGCAGATCGCTTTCTTCGCTTGAGCCAATCTTGATGCGATCCTGCATCAGCACTTCGGTGTGCTTGTCGGAGCCGACTTCGATGTGGATTACAAGACCGTTGGCCATCGGGGCAGTTTTAATTCCTCGCCTTACAACGACGGCAGGGAGCGCGCCGTCAATTCAACATTATTCTATAACAGAGTTGTAATTGCGGGCAAAAGAATCGTAGCATCGAGAGGTTCGTGCGGACGAACGGCAATTTCAAACTTAGAGGCTCTAGCAAAACCGGGGCCCCTGCCCCTACAAACTACAATATGGCAACAAGTGATGCCGGAAGCGCATCAAAGCCGTCGCATTGAAAACCTGAAACTCTCTTTCCATTTGTTTCCCGGAGCAAAAAAACTTATGTCACGCACCTTGATATTGTTCACAGCCGTGAGCCTCGCGGCGGGGCTTCTGGCCGTGAATCTCGTTTCGCCCGCGCGGGCGCAGAAAAGCACCGTGTCGCCTCTCGCCTACCGCGAGCGAAAATTGCCGAACGGCTTGCGGCTGATCAGCCTACAAGACAATTCCACCCCGACGGTCGCCATTCAAGTCTGGTACAAAGTCGGCTCGAAAGACGACCCTGAAGGGCGCAGCGGCTTCGCGCATCTTTTTGAGCACCTCATGTTCAAAGAAACGAAGAATATGAAATCGGAGATGCTCGACCGATTGACCGAAGACATCGGCGGCGAGAATAACGCTTTCACGGCCGACGACATGACGGTTTACTACGAAGTCGTGCCTTCCAATTATTTGGAGACTCTGCTCTGGGCGGAAGCCGACCGCCTCGCCTCACTCAGTGTTGACGATCCGAATTTCAAATCCGAGCGCGACGTGGTGAAAGAAGAGTACCGTGAGCGCGTGCTCGCGCCGCCTTACGGCAAGCTTGGGATTCTGATCGAACAGAAATCTTACACCGTCCACCCGTATCGTCGTCCCGGCATCGGCAACATTGATGAATTGAACGCCGCGACGATTGACGACGTGCGCAAGTTTCACGGCAGTTACTACCGCCCCGACAACGTGACGATGGTCATTGTCGGCGACTTCGATCAAAAGCAACTCGACGCTTGGGTTGATCGCTACTTCGCGCGTATCCCGAAACCCGCGATGGCGCTTCCGCGCGTCGAAGTCAAAGAACCGCCGCGCACAAGCGAGCGGCGCTACGTCGAATACAACACGAACGTGCCGTTACCTGCCATCGCCGTCACGTATCTGCTTCCGCCCGCGGCGGACGCCGACGCCCCCGCGCTCCAAGTCGCCGAAACGATTCTCTCCGAAGGCGAATCGTCGCGTCTCTACAACGCGCTTGTTTACGAACAGCAACTCGCCGCCTTCGCCGGAGCGAACGCCGACTTGCGCGAAGACACCGGACTCTTCGTGGTGCAAGCGACGATGGCGAGCGGCAAGCGACCGGAAGACGGCGAACGAGCGTTATACGCGGAAATTAAACGAATGCAGAACACAGTTGTTTCGCCTGCCGAACTCTCGAAAGCGATCAATCAACTTGTGACGGGCGAACTGCGCGAACGCGAAACGAACAACGGCAAAGCCCTTGCGCTTGGACGCGCGGCGGTCGTGCTCGGCGACGCCTCGCGCGCCAATTCAAGCATCGAACAACTCCGCGCCGTTACCGCCTCGGACGTGCAGCGCGTGATGCGCAAGTATTTCTCCGACACGAATCGCGTCGTGATTCACTACTTGCCCGAATCTATGCGCGCGGGAGGGAAATAAAAGATGAACATTTTTAGCTTCGCCCTTTGTCCATCGTCCGCGAGTTTTCTTTCTGCGCTCGCCGCTTTCTCGATCCTTTTCACGCCGATGCCCGCACGAAGCCAACGAGAAACTCCGCCCGCCCCATCGCCGCCGCGCCCCGCGCGTTTTCCTTCGCCCGTCGAACGCACGCTCTCGAATGGTTTGCGCGTCGTTGTCATTGAGAAAAGAGGCGCGCCACTCGCCGTCGCGCAACTTTTGATCAAGAACGGTGGCGAAGTTGATCCGCCCGCGCTCGCTGGCGTCGCGCAGATGACCGCTTCGCTCGTCACGCAAGGCACGGCCACACGCACCGCTCCGCAGATCGCCGAGGCAGTCGAAGCCCTCGGCGGCGAACTCGAATCCGGCGCGAGTTGGGACGCTTCGATTGTGAATGTTGATGTCGAAGCTTCTAAATTGAATCAAGCGATGGCGATCTTGGCGGACGTGGCGCGACGCCCGGCGTTCAAAGAAGAGGAGGTCGCGCGCCTGCGTCAGCAAACGCTCGACGGCTTGAGCGTCGCGCTTCAGCAACCGGGACAACTCGCGCGCCTTGTCGCCGCCCGCGTCGTTTTCGGCGATTCGCCTTACGGTCACGCCCTGTCGGGAACTCCGCAATCAATCGCGCGCATCAAGCGCGATGACATTGTTGCGATGCACAATAAATTTTATCGCCCGGACAACGCCGTGTTGGTTGTCGGAGGCGGCGTAAACGCCGAAGACGTTTTTAAGCTCGCGCAAAATCTATTCGGAGATTGGAAAAATCCCGACGGGACGCTTACGGCGGTGCCAGCCGCGAAAGTAAACAACGGAAATAACTCGACGGCGAATCAAACCACGCGCGTGGTCGTCGTAGATAAACCTGACGCCGGTCAAGCGGCCGTGATCGTCGCGCGCGCCGGAATCAATCGTAAAGACGCGGATTTCTTTCGCGCGCTCGTCGCCAACTCTGTGCTTGGACTCGGCTATTCGGCGCGACTCAATCAAGAGATTCGCATTAAGCGCGGCTTGAGTTACGGCGCGTTCAGCTCGCTCGACGCGCGCCGCGACACAGGCCCTTTCATCGCTACCACGCAAACGAAAAACGAATCAGGCGCGGAAGTCGCCGCGATTCTCGTCGGCGAAGTCGAACGCCTTGCGACTGCGCCGCTCGCTGAGACGGAACTCGCGCCGCGCAAGTCCACGCTCACCGGAAACTTCGGCCGGAGTCTTGAGACGACCGAAGGGTTGGTCAATTTTGTCGCGCGCCTCGCCCTGCAAGGCTTGGGCTTCGACGAGATCAACCGCTACGTCTCAAACGTGCAAGCGGTAACGGGAGACGACGTGAGGAAATTCGCTGGCGCGCGCCTTGACGTGAAGCGGGCGAACGTCGTTATCGTCGGCAAAGCGAGTGCGTTTATAGACGATCTGCGCAAGCGTTTTCCGAATGTGGAAGTTATCGCGGCGAGCGAGCTTGATCTGAATTCCGCGAATCTGCGGAGCGCCGTTGCAAACCCGGCAGGCAACTGAAGGAGTTTTGAATTGAAAGCAGTTGCGGTTAAAAATCTCGATTATGAGCGGATTGTTATGACGAGAAATTACAAACTGACCTTCCGCATCGGAATTAATGCTTTAGTCTGCATCTTCGCCCTCGCATCTTTCGCTTTCGCGGCGAAGACGCTCAATCTGATTCAAGATGATCAGGGTAACGAAGCGCGTAAGGAAACGGCAAGCGCCGCCGTGCGACAATTAACCGACCGCGATCCGCTTGTGCGTCAACGCGCCGCCGAAGAACTCGCGCGGCTCGCGGCGGTTGAACAGCGCAAGGTAGTCGAAGGTTATCGTCTGCAAGAGAAGAACCGCCGCGTGAATCTTGCGCTCGATTGGGCGCTCTACCGGATGGGGAAAGCCGAACGGTTGTTTGCCCTTGTGCGCGCCTTCGAGTCGTCGGGTTCCGAACAGGCTCGCTCCTACCTCGTTCAACTCGAAAGCTCTGAGCCGCTTTATATGTTTTTGGAAAGTGCGAAGGGGCGCACTCTCGTCGGGCTGCTGGAAGTTTTCGCCCGCACGGGCGACGAGGACACGCTGCGCCGGATCAAATCTTACACCGGATCAAGTGATCCCAAAGTTGCCGAAGCCGCCCGCTTCGCCGAAAGGGAAATTTCGCGCCGCCTCGCCGCGCCTTCAAACGCCGCCTCGTCATAATCTAAGTTTCATTCTTGAGTTAAAGGAAAAAAGGGGAAGCGAGCTTCAAGTTCGCTTCCCCTTTTCCTTTTGGCGCGGATGGTATTTCAAAGGCGGCAGGTTGCAGCCTCCGGGCATGTGCGTTTTACACACGGCGCGTTATACTTCTTGTAAGAAACATTATGCACTCTAATCTTCGCTCATTCCTCGATCTGCTCCGGCGCGAAAAGGACATCGTTCACATTGAAGCAGAGGTTGACCCTTACCTTGAACTCGCCGAAATTCATCGCCGCGTGATCGCGGAAGGCGGTAAGGCTTTGTTCTTCGAGCGGGTGAAGAGAAACCATTACCCTGTCGTGACAAATCTGTTCGGCACCAACCGGCGCATCGAACTCGCGTTCGGCGCGAAACCTGAACGACTCGTGAAAGAGGTTGCCCACATCGCCGAGTCGCTGCTGCCGCCGAAGCCCGGCGAACTCTGGCGACATCGTGGACTTGCGCTCGAAGCCCTGCGTCTTGGCACACGCAATGTGCGCGGTCGCGCGCCTGTCACTGAAGTGGTTGACCAGCCTGCGCGCCTCGATGAGTTACCGATCTTGACCACGTGGCAGGAAGACGGCGGAGCATTCATCACCTTGCCGCTTGTCTATACGGAACACCCGGCGACGGGCAAACACAACCTCGGCATGTATCGCATCCAGCGTTACGACCGAGAGACGACAGGGATTCACTGGCAGATTCATAAGGGCGGTGGGTTTCACTACCACGAAGCCGAACGCAACGGGAAGGCGTTGCCTGTATCAATTTTCTTAGGCGGCCCACCCGCGTTAATTCTTTCAGCTGTCGCACCCTTGCCGGAGGACGTGCCGGAACTCGTGCTCGCTTCAGTGCTTGCGGGCGAGCGCGTGGGGATGACGAAGAATCCTGTGGCGGAAGGCTATAAACGACTTGTCGCGGAAGCGGAGTTTGCGATCATCGGAAGCGTCGAGCCGGACGTGCGCCGCCCCGAAGGCCCGTTCGGCGATCACTACGGTTACTATTCACTTCAACACGATTACCCCGTCTTCAAAGCCGCAGCCGTGTGCCACCGCCGCGACGCGATTTACCCGGCAACCGTTGTGGGCAAACCGCGTCAGGAAGATTTCTACATCGGCGATTACCTGCAAAAACTTTTGTCGCCGCTCTTTCCCCTTGTAATGCCGAGCGTGCGCGATCTGTGGTCGTACGGCGAGACGGGCTTTCATTCGCTGGCGGCTGCGGTCGTGCGCGAACGCTACCGGCGCGAAGCGCTTGTCTCCGCGTTCAGAATCTTGGGCGAAGGGCAGTTATCGCTCACGAAATTCTTGCTGCTTACAGACACGCCGCAGGATTTACGCGACTTCCGCAAACTCTTCGCGCATATCCTCGCGCGCGTCCGCTTTGAGACCGACCTCTTTATCTTCTCAAACGTCTCGATGGACACGCTCGATTACACGAGCGGCAAAATCAATGAGGGAAGCAAAGCCGTAATGCTCGGTTTAGGCGACGCGGTGCGCGAACTGCCGCGTGAGTTTCGTGGCGAACTTCCCGCAGGCGTCAGGCGCGCGGAAGTTTTTTGCCCCGGCTGTCTTGTCGTCGAAGGTGAGGCTTACGAAGAAGAACCGAAACAAGCCCAACGCCTCGCGCAAGCGGAAGCTTTCGCATCGTGGCCGCTCGTCGTTCTGCACGACGATGCGGATGTCGCACGACGCAGCGAAGATTTTCTGTGGGCGACGTGGACGCGCTTCGAGCCTGCCTCGGACGTTTACGCCGCCGAGACTTTCGTCCAACGCCACCACGTCGGCTACCACGCTCCGGTCGTAATAGATGCGCGCATGAAACCTTCTTACCCGAAAGAACTCGTCGTGCGCCCTGATATCGCCGCACTCGTTGATCGGCGGTGGCGGGAGTATTTTCCGTACACTTCAAAGTGAGATAAAGTTAGAAAAATGTAGTTGATGTTCAAGTTTAAGGATGATTTTAATGGTCGCTTCCGTCTCGGCTAAGCTGGGATCATGACGGTGAAAACTGCGCCGCCGGTTGAAGCGTTGGCGACCGTGAGCGTGCCGTTGTGTTCGGTGATGACGCGGTGGGCGAGCGCGAGTCCGACGCCGTGACCTTTCGCCTTTGTCGTGTAGAAGGGAATGAAGATGCGCGCCGAATCTTCTTCGTTGATGCCGCTTCCAGTGTCTTCGATCTCGATTACAATGCGTTCGTCGGAGGTGTTCTCACGCCTTCCGCGCACAAACACTTTTCTCTCTCGTGCAGCGTCGTCAATCGCTTCGGCAGCGTTTCGCAGAAGATTCAACAGTGCTTGGCGCAACATAATTTCGTCGGCGCGCGCCAATCCGAATTCGCCTTCGATTGTGAGCTGAACCTGACGCTCATCGTAGAACGGTTCGAGTTCATGCGCGCATTCCTTGATTAATTCGATGAGCGAAACCTTTGTGAAGTCGAGCGGCTGCGGGCGGGCGAAATTGAGGAACGACGTGACCATTTCGGAGAGGTTGCGCACTTCTTGAAGAAGCGCTGTCGCCGCGTTGTGAGCCGCTTCGTTCGATTGGAGTTTTAGAAGTAGTTGCGCGTAGCCGTGAAGCGTGGCGAGCGCGTTCTTAAATTCATGTGCCAGCCCCGCCGACATCTCGCCGAGACTTTCGAGATTCCTTTTCAATGCAACTTGCTCGCGCAACTGCATCACTTCCGTAATGTCCGTGAGCAAACACAAGGCCCCGCGGGCACCGCCTTCCGTCGCGGAATCAATCGGAGCAATCGTGACGCCCAAACGCCGGACGCGATTATCCGCGTTCGTCGCCGCGATCACTTCACGGCGATACAGCGCGCCCGTTGTCAAACAGTTGTCGATCATCTCGATCAAAGCGGGAGCTTTATTTAAGAGAATCTGACATGTTTGATCTTTTACTTGCGGATCAATTTCAAGCAGGGCGCGTGCCGGAGCGTTGATGACAGTTGCGCGTCCCTGCGCGTCGAAGGCGACAAGTCCCGAAGGAACGCTGGCGATAATGCGTTCGCTAAACTGTTCGGCAGAATCGGCACGGGCACGCGCTTGCAAACTCAAGACTTCCAACTCGCGCTGCTGGG
>JACCYN010000338.1 GCA_013696465.1 Pyrinomonadaceae bacterium | reverse complement strand
GCGGATTGACCACGTCATGCTGCAACATAATCGTCCGCCCCTTCGCCGTCTTAATGATGGATGTATTGATGTCGCCGCACTTGTACTTCTCTTTCCATTCCGGATTGCCCGCTGGGACGTGCTTGGCACGGTACTCTTCCAATCCTTTCTGCGGAGAACTCATTGAGACCATGTAATCAAACCTGTCGCCGCGATTGATATTCATGTACTGTGCGACGGGGCCGAGGCCGTGAGTCGGGTACAGATTGCCGTCCCGATTGATGTGCGCTATCCGGCGCCAGTCGCGCTCATAATAGTCGGAGAGGAGTTGATCGCGCAGATCATGGATGTAGGCAGCCTCGCCATGCAAAAGCTCTCCGAACAAGCCGGCGCGCTGCATGTTGAGCACCATCATCTCGTTCTGGCCGTAGCAGACATTCTCAAGCATGACGCAATGACGCCGAGTCTTCTCGGATGTATTCACGAGCGCCCAGCAGTCCTTCACGGTCGTCGCCGCCCCGACCTCGACGCCGACATGCTTGCCTTGATTCATCGCCTCAACTGCCATCGGCGCGTGCCAATCCCAGGGGGTCACGACGTAGACGAGATCAATATCATCTCGCCGGCACAAACGCTCGAAGTCGCGATCACTCTTGTCATAGACATCGGGTGCTTTCTGCCCGGCCTTAACGACCATCGCCTGGGCCTTCAGCGCCTTCTCCCGGACGATGTCACAGACGGCTTTGACTTCGACATTGTCTATCGAGAGCAAATCACGTAGATGGCTGGGGCCGCGATTCCCGAACCCGATGATCCCGACGCGGACGACCGCACGCGGCTCGAACCTCATCCCGATGACCGAGTTGTTTTTGGTCTGCGACTCTTGAAGCTGTTCCGCGTTAGTTCGCGCCTCACTCGCCTCGTGAGTGCTACTGAGACTTGCAATGCCGAGTCCCCCAAGGGCGCCCGCTTTGAGCAAATCTCTTCTCGATATTTTCGCGTCTTTTTTTTGTGTCATGCCTTCCCTCGACAGGAGGTAGAGTTATATCCGTTTCTCGAATGGAGAAAACACGGGTTCACATCATCGTGCAATATGTTGATACTTAAAGGGTGGTGCAGGAAGAACGCTTGTTTACCCTCTCTAGCGTTTTTCTTGCCTTCATCGTTTGTAGGCGAGAATATAATCTTACCGGAAAGAAAATGTAAAGATTTTTGGAAGCAATATTCATTTCGGCAGCACCCGGCCGACGCCAGTCGGAGCATCCTTACTTCCCCGTGCTATGTGCGGCCTCTATTATGACACCGTACAATTATGGCGTTTCCGCGTCGTCGGACTGCCTTTTTTGCGCCTCGTTCTGTCGCGTCAAACTGCCGAACCACTCGCGCAAATCGTGAAACCCCTTGAACGTCACGACTACGGTGATGAGTGCAAATGACGCGCCGGCGACCAACAGTGCGGCCGTCCAGAACAGTTCCCAGAGTCTCATAGTCCCTCCCGCGTTAGCTTGGCTCGGCTGCGACCACGGCATCTTGCGGCGGCGCTGACTGTTGCTTCAGCGCCAGAGAGCCGACGACGAGTCCGACGGCGGCGAGTCCGAAGGCCACGAACCCTGTGACGTTCTCGCTCCAACCCAGAAAGAAGAATGGAATGATGGCGCCCGCCGCGCCCATCAGCATCGCGAGGTATCCGCCGTAGACATTCGAGCGAAGCCAGTAAAGCCCGCCTACCACGCAGACAAACGCCCCCGCGAGAAAGATCGTCCCCGTGACGTTGAGGTACAGATAGACGGCACCCGGCGGCGTGTAGTAAAGCCCCCAGAACATCAGGAACAGACTGACGAATAGATTCGCCAGACGGTTAACTAAGATCTGCCGGCGCGAACTGAGCGGCCCCTTTCCCATTACACGGCGTAGCGGCATGATCACGTCCTGCGAGATGACGGCGCTCCAGCCGAGAAGGTAAGAACTGTTGACGGACATCGTCGCCGCCAGCATCCCGGCCACCACGATGCCGCGGATGCCGGGGCCGAGAATATTCGCCAGCATCGCGGGCATTGCGTCAATCGGGGCGAGCGTCTGGCCGTTGACGACCGGGGCGGGGATGCCTTTGTCGAGCGCGCCCGTGCCGTACAGCGTCAGCGCGGCGATCCCCCACAACATCGGCAGCATGCCGCGTCCCAGAAAGATGAAACCCGTCCACGTCATCACGCGCTTCGACGTTTCCGCGTTCTTCGTCGAGAACATGCGCATCGCGGTCGTCTGCCAACAGGTGTGAATGGAGAGCCAGAGCAGCACCTGCCAGATAAGGAACGTCACGCCGAATTGGGGATTGATGATCGGGTCAAAGCCGGCATCGCCCATCACCGTCG
The DNA here is from genome assembly GCA_013696465.1 of Pyrinomonadaceae bacterium. Lineage (GTDB taxonomy): Bacteria > Acidobacteriota > Blastocatellia > Pyrinomonadales > Pyrinomonadaceae > JACCYN01. Next base: position 1,168 of record JACCYN010000338.1, on the reverse strand, counting down.
TGACCTTGTTGACGATGTTTCCCCAGCCGGCATGGTAGACGGCATAAATCGTCACGAGAACCGTCGCGACCGACAGCAGCACGTACTGAACGAAATCCGTGATGACGACCGCGACCATTCCGCCGAGAACAGTATAAAGCAACTCAAGCAGCAGAATGGCGGTCATCACGGTGACCAAATGTCGGGAGTCAATGCCGCTCACGATGGTTAAGAATTGGCCCTCGATCTTGAGGAAGACGCCCATGTTGAGGATGCCGCCGAGGGCGACCAGCACGCCGGTGACGATGCGCAAGCCCCGGCTGTATTTCACCTCGAAATACTCCGGCACGGTCATCAGCTTCAGTTCGCGGAACCGGCTGATGATGAAGCCCGTACGCCCGACGAAAATCATCACGAGGCCGGAGATGAGCGCGGCGGCGAAGGCGGCGAATCCGTACTTGTAGCCGAACTCGCCGTTGTACATGAAGGTGATCGTGCCAATCTCGGTCGCCGCGAGCGTCGCAATGCCGATATAGAGACCAAGCTCGCGGCCCGCGACGAGGTAATGAGAAATATTCCCGACATATCGCTTGCCGATCAACCCAATGCTGACGGAGACAAGCAGATAGCCGATCACGATGACCCAGTCAATGATGGTGAAATTCATGTGACGCGCTCCTGATTAACTGACAGCAAGTTGCAGAACTCTGTAGCGTCGTAGCACAGACTGAAGTCTGTGCCGTCGCAGCAAACCACAGACTGAAGTCTGTACTACTTTGTTGCCCGATGTCCCAAGCGTCTTTACTCTGTGTGCTCCATGACCTCTGTGTACTCTGAGTTGAAATGAATTCCAGAAAAAAATTAGGCTCGTGGAGAAACGGCCTTACCCCATTATGCACTCAAGAATTGATCGTGACCTGCACCCGCGCGTAGACGGCGGCGACGATGTCCTTCGCGCGGTCTTCGCCCTCAGCTTCGGCGACCACGCGGACGATTGGCTCAGTGTTCGAGCCTCTGACGAGAAACCAGCCGCCGGGCAGCGTGACTTTCACGCCGTCACGTGTGTCCATCGGGTAATTCGCGTACTCATCGCGGATCGCTTTCAGCACCGCCCCGATTTTGTGCGAAGGACACGCGAGCTTTTCTTTAATCATCCGAAAACGTGGAAGGGTGTTCATGACTTCTGTAA
>JACCYN010000368.1 GCA_013696465.1 Pyrinomonadaceae bacterium | reverse complement strand
AATTCGATCACCTCGCCGTAGCGATAGCCGAAGTTGAATGGATCGCCGCCCGCGCGCTTAACGACCGAGACGAGCGACGACGAGAAGACTGATGGAAAGCTCGTCTGCGGCAGATTGTTCGCTGCGGCGACGATGATGCAGCCCGCTTGGTATGCGCGGTCAATGAGTTCGTGAAGCGGCGCGAAGAAATCGCGCTTGGTGGTGCCGAGCGACAAATTGATCACCTGCATCTTCTGCCCAATCGCCCACTCCAAGCCGCCCAAAAACAGTTCACCCGAACCGGAGTTGGCGGGGCCTAAAACCTTGATGCTGTAAAGGTCAACATCCGGCGCAACCTCCGTGATAATTCCGGCGCAGGCCGTCCCGTGTCCCGCCGCGTCCCTTGAAGTTGATGGTCTGGCTCCAACGCGCCCGTCCTGTGAGTAAATCTCGATGGATTCTTTGACTTTGCCTTTCAAGTCCGGGTGCTCGGTGTCAATGCCGCTATCAACGACGGCGACTTTCACGCCGCGCCCTGTGCAACTCTGCCACATCACCTCCGGCGTGATGCTCTCCCAAAGGTTTGTCGCCATCGCCCCTCGTTCCTGTTCAGCCGCGCTCATGCCTTCACCTGTTTCCCTTACATCAAACCGAAATAGCTTCCACCGTCCGTGCCGCTCGTCACCGAACGCTTCTCGGAAAAACGCTCAAGCGCTTCGATCACTTCACGACACAGATGCCGCTCCGCCTCGCCGCGACTCGCCACTTCGCGCAGCGCAACCGCCATCCCCACCATGTCCTTGTGCTCCGGCGCGGCGCGCACAGATTGCAGCCACTTCTGCACCGGGCTTGCCTTCCTTCTTCCCTTTGCCGCTCCACCGCTGCCGTTTGTTGCCGCCGCCATCAGGCTTTCGGCATCCATCGCGCGTTGAAACAAATTCTCGACAAGGCCGGAAGCTTCGTGCGCCTCGACGAGCGTGGCAATGGCGTCGGCGAAGTATGCGGCTCTGTCCATTTCTTCCGGCGTGAAAGGCGGATAATAGGAATCGCCACTCTCATTAACGAGCGGTTCGCCTTCGCGGTTGACGAACTGCAACACGCCGACCACTTCCTCACCCGCGCGAAGCGGCGTCGTTAAAAGCGTGTCGGTTTTGTATCCGGTTTGATCGTCAATTCCCGAATAAAATCCTTCCGCTTGTCGCGCGTCGGCGACTGCCATCGGCTGCCCACTCGCAAAGACGAATCCGGCGATGCCCTTGCCGGGCGGAATCGTCATGCCCATTAACTTATCCGCCACCTGCCCGATGGCGACTAAGAACTTTAACCCGCCCTCGTCGCCCTCGCGCACAATTACCGACCCTTCGTCGCAGCCGACCGAAGCGGCCGCCAAGCGCAGTAGGTTTTCGATTGACTTCTTGAGCGGCGAAGTCATCGAGGTCGCAATATCAACCGCGCTGATCGCCGCGCGCAGTTGCGCTTCAAAATCGCCGTTGCCGTTCCCGTTCTTCGCGCCTTTTTTCTTGCCGCGCCCGGTTTGAGAATCCTTATCGTTTTTCTTTGCCATATCGCCTCAAATGAATCAAATCAGAAGTTCGCAAACGCCTCTTGCTAGAGCTTTCGTAAAACGCAGGTTGCCTGAAGTTTTGCCATTATACAGATCGCGCGAGCGTTTGTGCGCAGCTTTTTTGTCCACGCAACGTAAAGAAAACTTTTTCAGCTTCGCGTCGCTTCCACCGTTGCGCAATTCTTCCCTCATCTCGTAAGCTTTACGGCGCGCCGCCGCTCACGTTAAAACCTGAAGCTTGCAAGCTTTCCATGAAACAATATCACGATCTTCTAAAATCAATTCTCGCCAACGGCACGGAGCACACGGATCGCACCGGCGTCGGCACTATCTCACACTTCGGCTATCAAACGCGCTTCGACTTGCGCGCGGGCTTCCCCCTTGTGACAACGAAGCGCGTTCCCTTCCGGTGGGTCGCGGAGGAGTTACTTTGGTTTCTCTCCGGCGACACCAACGAAGCTAATTTGCGCGCGCGCGGCGTGGACATCTGGGCGGAGTGGGCTGATGCGGAACACACTTCACGCTTCGGGCGCGAAGAGGGCGACCTCGGCCCCGTTTACGGTTATCTTTGGCGTTCCTTCGGCGGCGACTACCCAGAGCGCAACGGCGTCGATCAGATCGCACGCTTAATGGGCGAGATCGACAATAATCCGAACTCGCGCCGCCTGATCGTCACTGGCTGGGACCCGCGCGTTTCAGACAAAGTTGATCTCCCTCCGTGCCACACCCTTTTTCAATTCAAAGTCGAGCGCGAACGCACGCTTCACTGCCAGCTTTACCAACGCTCGGCGGATGCTTTCCTCGGCGTGCCCTTTAACATTTCGTCTTACGCCTTGCTGACGCACATGATCGCGCACGTCTGCCGTCTCGAAGTCGGCGAATTCATCTACACGCTCGGCGATTATCACATTTACAAGAATCACCTCGCCCAAGTCGAAGAACTGCTCCGGCGCGAGCCGCTCCCCCTCCCGCGCCTTGAAATAAAGGACGAAGAAAATCGTCTGCGCGGACTCGAAGGCTTGCTCGAATTTCGCTTCGAGCACTTGAACCTCATCGGCTATCGTTCGCACGCGAAGATCGCCGCGTCCGTCGCCGTCTGAATCGTATGGCAATTGTCGGCATCGTCGCCGTTGATCGGCAGAACGCAATCGGCAGGGCAGGTAAGATGCCGTGGCATTACAAATCCGACTTGCGTTTCTTCCGCGAACAAACTACAGGACACGCCTGCGTCATGGGCTACCGAACATGGCTTTCGCTGGGCGAAGTTCCGCTACCGAACCGCTTGAATCTTGTTCTCAGCCGCCAGTTTCACCTCACGGCGCAGCGGTCTGTGATCTTTTTGCCGCATGAATCGAAGGTTCTCGCCTTGCAAGAACACTTCCGTAGCGATCTTTTCATCATCGGCGGCGCGGAAATTTACGCGACGTTTTCACAAGACATTGACAAGTGGATCGTGACGGAAATCCCCATCACAATCCAAGACGCCGACAAATTTATGCCCGAAGACTTTTTGCAGAACTTCAGCCCGTATGACACTCGCCAACTCGAAGAGGATTTGCGCGTAACTTTCTACCGGAGAGACGGGCAGGAAACATCCTGAATCGCATCAACACAATTCGAGTTATGCAATTCGAGATCGTAGACTTTTACTCGAAATCCCTAATGTCTTTGAACGGCTTTTCCTGATCGGCGAAGTCCGGCCGGTAATAATGCGCCGCTCCCTCGTACTCCTGCATCCAGCCTTCCTCCATGCCGAGTTCATCAAGCGCGGAGAGGGCGCGCAACCATTCAGTTTCGGTGATGCGGCGCGAGAGCAAGGTGTAACGCTCGTCAGTCGCGGCGCGGTTCGCTGGATAGTATTGCGCCATCAGCGAGACGTGGACGCGCGGACTCAATGTGTCTCTGATCCATTCCAAAGATTCGCGCACGCCCGCCAAGTCGTTCGGAAGCACAAGCAGGCGGATAACGAGTCCGCGATGCAACAATCCTTCGGAATCAAATAAGAGTTCGTCGCCCGTCTGACGATACATTTCGGTGATCGCTTGGCGGGCGTGCCCGGTGTAGTTTTTGATTTTTGAGTATTCGTAACCCGCCTCAGAATCCGCGTATTTCAGATCGGGCAGGTAAACATCAATCACGCGGTCGAGCAGACGCAAAACTTCAACGGAATCGTAAGCGTTCGTGTTATAGACGACGGGCAGACGCAAGCCCTTTTCCGCTGCGATGAAAATTGCGCGCGCCATTTGCGGGGCGAAGTGTGTTGGGGAGACGAAATTGATGTTGTGGCAGCCGCGCGTTTGGAGTTCGAGCATCATCTCCGCAAGGCGTTCGTGCGTCACTTCGTTTCTGATTTGCTCTTTGTGCGTTTGCGAGATTTGAAAGTTCTGGCAGTAGACGCAGCGCAGATTGCAGTTGCCGAAGAAGATGTTGCCCGCGCCTTTTGTCCCGACGAGCGCGGGTTCCTCGCCGAAGTGCGCGGTGTAAGAAGAGACGACGGGCAAACGTCCTGAGTAGCAGGCGGCGATCTCGTTCGCCAGCCGGTTGTTGAGGCAATCGCGCGGGCAGACGGTGCAGCGCGCGAGTAAAGATTCGAGTTCGCAGACGCGCGATTCGAGTTCGCCCGCCGCGTGAAGTTTGAGATAAGAAGGGGCGGTGTCGCTCATGGCGTTTGGTGGCGTCTGAAGTGGACGCGGCGCGGTGCTCTGTGTTTCTCGACGAGTTCGACGGGCGCAAGGTGTTGGCTCAGACGCCAAATGAAATCCATCTCCGCGTGAATCGTGCTCAAAGCCAGCCGCGCTTCAAAAATAAGCAGAATGCTTCCATAGAAAAGGAAACACGTGCCGACAAGGGCCACGACGACCGGAATCCAGTTGTAGCGCGCGCTGCCCGTCGCGGCGACGATGCCGATGGCGACGCTCGTCAAAACGAACGTGCCGAGCGCCATGTAGAAGACGGTCATGCAGCGCTGGAGCAGGCGCGCTCGGCTCGTTAATTTATCCAACTGATTGAAGATGACGGCGCGGCGCTCGCCCAAAAGTTCCAGCTCCTGCGTGCCGCGCGCGAGTTCTTCGAGGCGGTCGGAGAGCGAGCGCACGCGGTCAACGACTCTGCCCAGCCGCGTCGAAGTTGAAAGGATCATCGTTCCGCAGGCGGAGATCAAAACGGCAGGCGTGATCATCGCCGTCAGAACCGCAAGTGCCGATGAAAGAGCGTCCATAACCGGCATGGCATACCTCCGGCGAGTCTCAAATCCTCGCGCTTGAGACTCGTAATCCGTGTTTCCGAGTTCGCTGCAAAGTCATTTATACCGACTCGGAGGGTCGCAGAGCAAACTCGTGTTCGCATCGTGCAAAAAAAATTTCATTCAGGTGTGAATTAGTGGTTCACAACTGTGTAAGTTATGTTATGCTCCGCCGCAAACGCGGGCACGTGCTTTATGGGTCAAAACTTATGAACCGAATCGCGCGCAAAGCCGATTCAAATTCTCTACTAACCAAGGAGCAGACAAAATGCCTGATCAAGGTAACGGTAATGGCGCAAACAGAGATAACGACAACCGTGACGACATGACCGACCGTTCAACGGGCGGCGAGGGCGCCGGAACTCAAAGCGACCGTATGGATCGCGACACCGACACGAGCCGATCACGCGGCGAAGACACGGGCGCGACCGGCGGCGGAGCAGGAGACGAGAGGCGCGGCGGACAAGCCATCGGACGCACCACCGGCATCGGCACAGGCATGTCTGATGAAGGCAACGCAGGCGGCATGAGCGGCGGCACATCAACCGGCGCTGCAACAGGCACCGCACGCGACAGCAGCAGTAGTAGCAGCGGCGGCACGACGGGCGGCGGTTTACGAAGCGGCGGCGGTGGCGGCAAAGCGATGAAGAGCGGCGCGGCGGCGACGACAAAGAGCAGCGCGGGCGGCGCAACGAGAAGCGGCATGGCGGGCAGCACCAAAGGCGGCTCGGCTAAAGGCGGCGCCACATCGTCCAAAGGCATGGCCTCGAAAGGCACAGCTAAGAGTGGCGGTTCAGCAACTCGCGGCGGTGCGGCTAAGGGTATGACTACTAAAGGCACGGCGTCGAAAGGCATGTCTACCACCAAAGGCGGTTCGGCGCGGGGCGGGATGTCTGCCGGTGGTGCCTCAAAGGGCGGAGCCAAAGGCATGAGCAGCAAGGGCACGGGTTCTAAAGGCATGGCCTCGAAAGGTATGACGTCGAAAGGCGGCACGACAGCCAGAGGCAGCGCAACGAAGGGCGGCGGCACGGCCAAGGGCGGCATGAAGGGCATGGCCTCGAAAGGTATGACATCTAAAGGCATGGCCTCGAAGGGCGGCACGGCCAAAGGAGGTGCGGCGAGAGGCGGCTCGAAAAGCGGCGGTGCATTCGGGGGTAGTAAGAAAGGCAGCGCAGCCAGAGGCGGCACAAAAGGGCGCCGATGAAAAAACGCTGACGACGAAAGTGGCTGAAGCCGCAGGCAGAGCGGCCGCTATCGTCTCCAACGCCGTCGGAGCTTTAACCACGCGCAAGAAGCGCCCGACTTAAAGTTCCGCACAGCAGTAGTAGCAGCAAAAGATGAAAGACCGTTTCTCGCAAAATGCGGAGGCGGTCTTTTGATTTCTAAAACACGATTTTCTAAAAGGGCAGAGGTCTTTATGCATCAGCGCGGGCAGATGGTCATCGAGCAAATTACGAGCGAAGTTCTGCGCGGTAACGCTCTTAACGATCCTCACACGCGCGAACTGTTCGTCTATCTGCCGCCGAGCTATGAGCGCGAACCGAAGCGCCGTTTCCCCGTCGTCTATTGCTTAACGGGTTTTACGGGGCGCGGGCGGATGCTGCTCAACACGCAGGCCTTCAGCCCCAACCTCGCCGAACGCATGGACGCGCTCATAGCCTGCGGGCACGCGGGCGAGATGATCCTCGTCATGCCCGATTGCTTCACGCGACTCGGCGGCTCGCAATACATCAACTCAACGGCTACGGGGCGCTACGAAGATCACCTTATCAAAGAGATTGTCCCTTTCGTTGACCGCCATTTTCGCACGCGGGCTGAAGTGGCGGGTCGCGCCGTCGTCGGCAAATCTTCCGGCGGCTACGGCGCGCTCGTCAACGCCATGCGTCACGCGGATGTGTTCGGCGCAGCCGCTTCGCACAGCGGTGATTGTTATTTTGAATACGGCTATCTGCCCGACTTCCCTAAAACATTCCGCGCTATCGCGGGCGATGTGGGCAAGTTCATCGAGAAGTTTTGGAGCGAAGAGAAGAAGGGGAAGAACGACATCATCGCATTAAACATCATCGCCATGAGCGCCTGCTACTCGCCCGACCCGTCAGCCCCGCTCGGCTTCCGCATGCCCTTCGACACGACGACCGGCGAGATTGACAACGAGGTTTGGGGGCGCTGGCTCACGCACGATCCTGTGCGCATGGTCGAACATCACGCGGAACACTTGCGCAGCCTCAAACTCCTCTATCTCGACGCCGGAACGCAGGACGAATTCCACCTCGACACTGGCGCGCGCATTCTCGCCGCACGCCTGCGCGAACACAACGTCCAATTCATCCACGAAGAATTCGACGATGGGCACATGAACACCAGCTACCGCTACAACCGCTCGCTCGCCCTTCTCTCACACGCGCTCGAAGCCTGATGGAAGTTTAACGCTGTCGGACTCGACCGCTTAACTTAGCTCAACGGTCGTGACCACCGCCGCACGATCCGGCAATGATGCGTGTTACGGCCGCGAAAGT
>JACCYN010000281.1 GCA_013696465.1 Pyrinomonadaceae bacterium | reverse complement strand
AGTTGCGAAAATGCTTCTCGTCTTCGGCCGAGAGAAACGCCGATTGGTGATGATCGAACCACCACGTCAGACGCTCCGACGGTGAGTATTTGAAATCAACGATGGCGTTTTCGTCTCCGTCAAACATCTCATCGTCGAAGAGCGCGCCGGGGCGATGCAGCAAGCCGGTGTAGTGTACTTCCGCGTCGGGACGAACGCGCTGTTTGTAGAAGCGTGTGAAAAGGGCGGCGGAGGCGACGCCGTCGAAGCAATGACCGTGATAAAGCAGGCGAAGTTTCATGAATTTGAATGATTCTTTTCCGTGTTTGACAAAACAAACTATCTTAGCAGGTGTCTCGCGAGCAGAGCTAGGAGCTTGTAAAAAGAACGCGATAATTTCGTGTTACAGTGAAGGTAACCTTAGTAATGAGAGAATCGGTTTGCCGAAAACCGTCCGCCCGCTTTGCAACGTAAAACTATTACGCGCGAAATCAATCCGATCTGCTTTCGCGCGTGACGGGCGCAGTCGCGCACGCCTCTTTTCGGATTTGTAGAATTCAACAAGGAGAATGTAACGATGAAGCGAAGGATAATCGCCTCATGTTTGATCGCGGGCGTTTTGTTGCTGTCGGCGGTGGCTGTCCGCGTCGTTTCGCAGGAAAGCAAGCAGCAAAAGACGGCGCAGGTTGAGGGGTTTGTCGTCGCGCCTGGCAAGCGCGAGTTTAGCCCGGCGCTTTTGCAGCAGCTTCGCGCCCCGACCGGATTTCGCATCAGCGTGTTCGCCGAACCGAAGGGCAACGCGCGCATGATGTGGACGGGTGACGACGGCACAATTTATCTTACGCGCCAAGAGCAAGGCGACGTGATGATGCTGCGCGACGCGGACGGAGACGGCCGCGCCGAAGAGATGCGTGCCGTCGCCTCCAATTTAGAACTCGTGCACGGCATAACGATTTTTGAGAACAAAATGTATCTCGTCTCGCCGACGAAGGTGTGGACGGCGGACGTGCGCGCCGACGGTACGATTGCGACGCCGCGCCTGATCATCAGCGACTTGCCGGACGGCGGGCAGCATCGCGCGCGGCAAATCCGCGTCGGGCCTGATCGAATGCTCTACATCGGCGTGGGCAGCACCTGCAACGATTGCGATGAGACGAACAAAGAGAACGCGACGATTTTGCGCGCGACGCTCGACGGCAAGACGCGCACGATCTACGCCAAAGGTTTGCGCCACACCATCGGCTTCGCATGGCATCCTGAAACGAAAGAACTCTGGGGCATGGACATGGGTTCGGATTGGAAGGGCAACGACATGCCGCCCGAAGAACTCAACCGCATCGCGGAAAACGGTGATTACGGTTGGCCTTATTGCTATGGCGATAGACAGCCCGACCAGATTACTTACCGCGATCCGAAGGGCACGACGAAAGAAGCTTACTGCTCGCGCACCGCCGCCCCCGCGCTTACCTACACGGCGCACAGCGCGCCGATCAGTTTGACGTTCTACACGGGCAGGCAGTTTCCGTCCGCATATCGGAACGACGCCTTCGTGACGATGCGCGGATCGTGGAATCGCAATCCGCCGAGCGGATACAAAGTGATGCGCGTGCGCTTCGAGAACGGGAAGCCCGCGCGGATGGAAGAATTCCTCACGGGATTCTTGCTTGAAAACGGGAAAGCTTACTTTGCGCGCATCGCCGGATTGACCGTTGCGCGTGACGGCGCGCTGCTTGTTTCAGACGACAGCAACGGCGTGATCTATCGCGTGTCGCATGCGGGCGGATAAGGAAAACAGCGGCGAGTAAAAGAAGCGCAACAAACCTGCTGTGGGCGCACGGCATCTACAAAGAAACTGGCAGTTGGTTAAGTTATCGCGCCGCGTGAACAGTTCACCTTCGCGCCGCAAGCACGAACGATTCGCTTACGGCGCACTTGAGTTAAGAGGTTGATTGTTTCCATCTTCGCTCTTTGTTTATCTTCAGTTTTATTTAACGAGGGTTCACGAAAATTATGAAAGACAAACAAACTTCGATTCGTCCTTTGGCAAAGAGAATGCGCGGCGCGTCCGTTTGCTTCGTCGCGCTTCACTTGATGTCGTCGGTTGCGTGCGCGCAGGAAGGTTCGCGCCGTAACGATTCGCAAATTACTTCCGCGTCTCGACCTTCTTCAACGCAACAAGCCTCTTCTTCCGCATCCGGCAACGTCGCACCGCTTGCGCATTACGACATCACGCCTGCGAGTTTGCCCGCGCCGAACGAAGCGGAAGACGCGGTAAATCCGCCGCGCGTCGTGGCGCGACCCGAAGGAGCGCGGCTTAATATGCCGCCGGGTTTCAAGGCGGAGATGTTTGCCGAAGGCGGCTTCAAGCGTCTGCGCTGGATCACGGTTGCGCCGAACGGCGATGTGTTCGTTGCCGATTCCGAAGCGGGGCAGATCATCATCCTGCGCGATAAGAATCGTGACGGCGCGGCGGAAGAGCGTTTCACTTTCGCTTCGGGACTGAAGCAACCGTTCGGGATGGCGTTTTGGAAAGATTATTTCTACGTCGGCAACACCGATGCGGTCGTGCGCTTTCGTTATCAACCGGGACAGACGGAAGCCGCCGGTCAGCCCGAAAAGATCACCGACCTTCCCGGACGAGGCTACCGCGAACACTGGACGCGTAATCTTGAATTCAACCCGCAGGGCACGAAGCTTTACGTCACCATCGGATCGCAATCGAACGTTGACGCCGAACCCGAACCGCGCGCGTCAATCCTTGAGATGAACCCGGACGGCACGGCGCGACGTATCTTCGCTTCGGGCACGCGCAACCCGATTGGGCTGGCGTTTAATCCGATGACGAAACGCCTGTGGTCGGCCGTGCAAGAGCGCGACCGCCTCGGCGACGACCTCGTGCCGGATTACGTTACAGAAATCAAAGACGGTGGCTTTTACGGCTGGCCATTTTCTTACGTCGGGCAAAACGTCGATCCGCGTCGGCGCGGCGAACGCCCTGATCTCGTGCGACAATCAATCGTCCCCGACGTGCTGATCCAAGCGCACTCGGCGGTGCTTGGTATGATCTTCTACACGGGCAATATGTTTCCGGCTGAGTATCGCGGCGATGCGTTCGTCGCCTTGCACGGTTCGTGGAATCGCTCGCGGCGGACGGGCTACAAAATCATTCGCATCAAGTTTCGAGACGGAAAACCCGTCGGCGGTTACGACGATTTTCTCACGGGCTGGATGCTCGGCGAAGATCGCCGCGAAGTTTGGGGTCGCCCCGTCGGTCTGGCGATGCTCGCGGACGGTTCAATGTTGATCACGGACGACGGCACGAATAAAGTCTGGCGCGTGACTTACGCGAAGTAGATTTGATGTTTCGTATTTGAAATCCTGTTATTCGCTCGGTCGTCAACTCGCGTCGGCGGACTTGGCTGTAAGGATTGTTGATTGGCGGTATTGAAGCCCCATAATTTGCTGCGCACGTTCGCGCTCGCGTGTGTTCTGTTGTGCGCGCTCGTCTTCAACGCGCAAGGGCAGCAGCGAAGCGGGCGCATTAGCGGCAGAGTGATGGATTCGGCGGGCGCGCCTGTTACGGCGGCCGAAGTAACGTTGCGCGGAGAAGCTTTTAGGCGCGCGCAACGCACTGACGAGGAAGGAAGCTTTGCGTTTAACGTTGATGAGCGAGCGCAGAAGAAGTTTACAATCGTCGTGCGCGTGAATGGGTTCGCGCTCTTTGAACGAGGGGTTGATGCGGGCGAATCGTTGGGCGAAACGGAAATTGAAATTCGCCTTACGCCCGCGCCGCTTGCAGAGGAAGTGACAATTACGGCGAGCCGCACGGAGCGGTTGTTAAGCGAAACGGCCGCCGCCGTGCGCGTGCTCTCGTCAAGCGAGCTAAGGACGACCGCCGCCGTGAGCGTTGACGATGCGCTTCGGCAAGTGCCGGGCTTTACGCTTTTCCGGCGGGCGGGAAGTCGCACGGCGAACCCGACGGCGCAAGGAGTGAGTTTGCGCGGCACGGGCGCAAGCGGAGCGAGCCGCGCGCTGGTGCTCTTTGACGGCGTTCCCTTAAACGATCCCTTTGGCGGTTGGGTTTATTGGGGGCGCGTGCCGCGCGAGTCGGTTGGGCGCATCGAAGTGTTGCGCGGCGCGGCGTCGAGCCTTTACGGGAGCGCGGCGATTGGCGGCGTCGTGCAAATCTTGACACGCCCGCCGCAAAACTCCGCGCTATCGCTTGAAGCGTCCTACGGCAGCGGGCAAACGCCGCAAGCGTCCCTTTTTGCGAGTGAGCGCGCGGGCAATTGGGGAGTTGCGCTTGCCGCCGAGACGTTTCATACCGACGGCTACCGTCTCGTTGACAAACAGGAGCGCGGACTCATTGACACGCCCGCCGGATCGAAACATCAAACGCTCGATTTAATTCTCGAACGAATTCTTGCCGACGAATCGCGCTTCTTTGTGCGCGGAGCTTACTACACGGAAGACCGCGCCAACGGCACGCCGCTACAAATTAACAGCACTGTCATCCGACAACTGAGCGCCGGGCTTGATTTGAACACGACGCGCGCCGGAAATTTTACAATTCGATTCTACGGCGGCACGCAAAACTACAATCAAAACTTTTCGGCCGTCGCGTCCGACCGCAACAGCGAAAGTCTCACGCGCACGCAAGCCGTTCCCGCGCAAGTCATCGGCGCAGGAGCGCAGTGGGTGCGCAATACGGGAAGTCGAAACACCGTCGTCGCCGGTTTCGATGCGCGCGAAGTGCGCGGGCGAAGCGACGAGCGGATTTTTGTTGCGGGTCGTCTTAATTCTTTCGTGTCGGGGGGCGGGCGCGAACGCACCATCGGAGTTTTCGCCGAAGACATCTGGCAAATTAGTTCGCGCTTAAATCTCACCTTCGGCGCACGCTTCGATTGTTGGCGCAACTATCGTGGCGAACAAACGAATCGCTTGCTCATACAAACAAACTTGCCAGCGACGATCACCGCTTTCGCCCCACGAACGGAGACGGCTTTCAGCCCGCGAGCGGCTGCCCGTTACAAATTAACGAACAACATTTCGTTGTCGGCGCTCGTCTCGCGCGCCTTCCGTCAGCCGACGCTCAACGAACTGTACCGAAGTTTCCGCGTCGGCGATGCGCTAACGCTTGCTAACGAGAACTTGCGCGCGGAGCGTGCGACCAGCGCGGAAGCCGGAGCGAGTTTTAATTTATTCGACGGTCGCCTCGCCGCGCGCGCCTCGTTTTTCTCCACGAAGATTGACGAGCCAATCGCCAACGTGACGCTTCGCGTGACGCCGACTTTGATCACGCGCCAGCGACAAAATTTAGGCGCGACGCGCACACGCGGGTTCGAGTCGGAAGCGGACTTTTCCCTTAGCCCGCGCTGGACGCTCTCCGGCGGTTATCTATTGGCTGACGCGCGCGTGACGGAGTTTCCCACAAACACCGCGCTTGAAGGTTTGCGCATCCCGCAAGTCGCGCGTCATCAACTGACATTTCAAATGCGCTACAATGATCCTTCCCTTCTCAACTTCAGTCTGCAAGGGCGCGCTGCGAGTAATCAGTTCGACGACGACCAGAACCGCTTTCCTCTCGGCAGCTATTTCACAATGGATGCGCTTGCCTCGCGCGACATCTCACGAAACATCGAAGCCTTCGTCGCCATCGAAAATCTCTTCAACAATCGCTACGCGACGGGGCGCACGCCTGTGACGACAATCTCGCCGCCTTTCTTCGCGCGCGTCGGCTTGCGTCTGCGCTTCGGCGCGCGCTAAACAAAATGGGCGCGAAATCTCATCGCGCCCACAACAAAAATCTATTTGTCTTTACGTGCGACCGCGAAAGCGGCAAGCACATTCTCCGTTATTTCAATCCGAGCCGCGCGCGGATGAATCGCTCGGCGTCCTTTTCGATCAGCTCGCCCTGCACGACCCATGCGCTTTCGGTCAAAACGTCGCCGCTGGCGGTGAGCCTTGCAGGTTCGAGAAAGATGTTGTAGGGCGAACCCCACTTACGCGCGTCGCCCGTAAGCTTTCGATAACCGGCGTGCGTCGAAGTGTCGCGCGCATTGCCGCCGACAGATTCGACGACGACCGTGTAAGGCGCGCCATTGCTTCCAAAGAATTTTTGCGAGTCGGCGGTCGGGGCGTATTCGTTGACCGCGATCACGTCAAACCCTTGCGACTTGTATTTGTTGTAAAGCTTGGCGACGACCGGGGCTTCATACTGCCAGTTCGGACACCAAGGCGCGTAGTAAACGACGAGCACGAGTTTCTTGCCCGCCGCGAACTGGCGCAGGTTGACGGGCGTGTTATCGCCTAAGCGCGGAAACGTCCAATCGCGGTAAGTAAAAGTTTTCTCTTCCAACGGAGCGTACTCGTGTTTTTGCTGCGCCGAAACCGGACTGATGAAGACCGAGAGCGCGAAGACGCACGCGAGAAGAAGTGAAGCGAAAGTTTTTGACATGATTTATTTAACTCCTGTTGTTTAAGGCGAAAATTATTGAGTGCGCGCCGCCGTTGTTGCAGGGGATGTTTCCGCGAGCAACGGTTTGATCGCGGCCTCGAAAGCGTCGCGTTCGCGCGCGCCGCGAATCGTCTGCCGGATGCGTCCTTCGCGGTCAATGATGTACGTGATGGGCAGCCCCGACGCGCTATCGAATTTCGCGCGCGCTTCGTCGCCGCCGATCAAAGATTTGTATTCCTGCTTGAGATCGTTTTGGAATTCGCGCACGGTTTCCATCGTATCATCGGCGTTAACGCCGACGACCGTCAACCCTTGCGCCTCCAAGTCGCGGTGCATCGCATTGAGCGTCGGGATTTCAGCGCGGCACGGCACGCACCACGTCGCCCAGAAATTGAGTAACACGACGCGCCCGCGCAAAGAAGACAGACGAAAGGATTCGCCGTCGAGCGTCTTAAATTCAAGGTCGTCAACGGGCGCGGCATTGTTCAACGCGGGTTGAGCAGGCTTCTCCAACGAAGCGCCGCCCGTGCGGTTTCTGGCGTAGCGCTCGATCCACGCTTCGGGGTTTCCCATCGCGGCGGCGAGCGACGAACTCGCCAGCCGTGTCGCGTAGCCGCTGGCGATGAGCGCGCCGACGATTATAAGCACGACGCCGGAGACCACTTCGACTTTGTGCAGGTGTCGGCGGAAGTTTGAATAGAAACCTAAAAAGCGGTTGATGCTTAAGCCCGTGATGAGAAACGGGACGGCGAGTCCGAGAGCGTAAAAGGTGGAAAGAGTGAGACCGCTTTGCCAACCGCCGGTCGTCGCGGCGAGTCCGAGGATCGTGCCGAGGATCGGTCCGATACATGGAGTCCATCCGGCGGCGAAGGCCATCCCTAAAGTAAAACTGCCGAGCGCGCCGCGCGGTTTTTCGTTTGAGAACATGCGCGTGTCTTTGTAGAGAGCGCCGATCTTCAAAACGCCGATCAGTTGCAATCCGAAAAGAATGATGACGATGCCGCCGATGATGCGCACCCAAGGGTTTGAAGTGATTGACGCGCCGAGCCATCCGGCGGCTGCGCCAAGACTGACGAAGATGAGCGAAAGTCCTGCGTTAAACGCGAGCGAGTTTGTGATCACGGCGCGGCGGGCGTTGGAGCGCGAACCTTCGTCTGATTTCAAATGGTCAATACTGACGCCGGAGATCAAAGAGATGTAGCCGGGCACAAGCGGCAGCACGCAGGGGCTGAGGAAAGAAGCGAGTCCGGCGGCGAAGGCGATGCCGATGTAGAAAAGTGAAAGTTCCATGAAGTTAATAAACTGGTTTTAAGAACGAAGAATTTTATCTTGAAACGGCGAACTTCGCTACACGGCTCAAGCTCCGGCGAGAACATTCGACCGTTTGGCTTTTCTCCGTCGCCATAATTTTACATTGAGATAGATGCCGGAAAGCGCGGAAAGGGTGGCAAGCAGGGACATTAAAACAAGCAGCGGCACTTGCCAGCTTCCGGCGAAATAGTAGAAGTGCGCTTGCCGGAAGTAGCGCGTCAACAGTCCGGGCGGCGGAGTTTTAATCACCGCGCCCGTCTCCGCGTCAATCAAAAGCGAATCCGCGCCCATGCCGCCGACGGCTTGATAGACGGGGCGACCGTCGCGCATGAGAAGCGTGAGCGCGGTCGTCGGAAGTTCTCTTCCGGCGTACTCATTCACGCGCCGCATCGCTTCAGGGGCCGACACGAGCACGCGCGCCCGGTCAACCGTCTCAATCTTGCCGCCTTCAACCGCGCGCGGCCACGCATACAGCAGCCCGCTCGTCGTCCACGCCAAGACAGGCAAGGCGATGACGATACCTAACCAGATGTGCGCTTGGTAAACAACGGATCGCATCGAATTTTGTAACCGTAAAGACGGGCGGCAACTTCATTCGTACTTCTCTCGTTGCCGCCCCTTTCACTCCACCATCGCGCGTTGCTCTAGCGCGCGGCGTCTGTTGCTTGCTCGCCTGACGCGGCGGGCGCGGGTTCGGCAAGCAGTTGTTCGATCATGCGCGACACTTTGTTCGCTTCTTTCGCGTCGCTCGCGCCGACGGTGATGTAGCGGACGCGCCCGCGCCGATCAATGAGCACGGCGGTTGGAATCGCGGCGACGCCGTAGTTGATACCGTTGTCGTTTGAATCGCCGACGGCGAAACCGTAAGGCAGTTTGTATTGCTGCTTAAAGCGTCGCAAGTAACTTAACTCTTCGGGCGGCGTGACCTCTTGTCCCTCAGCCGAGCCGTAGTATTTCGTGACGCCAAGAATCGTGAGTCCGCGTTTGCCATATTTTTTGTGCCAAGCCGTCAGGTGCGGAAACACCATGCGGCACGGGCCGCACCAAGTCGCCCAGAAATCGAGGAGCACGACGCGCCCGCGCAAGTCGGAGAGCTTCACTGGAGTTTGATCGATCCACTCGGCCGCGACGAGTTCCGGCGGCGCGGCGGCGTTCGCCTCATTGTTTGCCGCAACCTCGTCGTTCGGCTTCAGCTTCAAACGCTCGAACGTCTCCATCGCCTGCGAGTAGAGGTTGGCGGAAGGCAGATTGAGCGCGTGCGCGCGAAGTTCTTCGAGCGTCTGCATGGCTTCCGCGCGCTTACTTAATTGCACGTAGATGGAGGCGAGCGTGGTGGCGGCGCTGGTGAGCATCTCGTCGCGTTCGCCGACGCTCACGGGAGGGCGAACGGCGGCGGCGAGTTTGGCGAGGCGAAAAGCTTCCGTGGCGTGCATCACCGCGCGGTCGTAAGCTTTGCTGCGGTATTGCGCAAGAGCCAGCGCGTCGTGCGCGCCGAGAAGAAAATTGTTTCGGTCGGTTGCCGTTGCCGGATTCTCTGCGAGATAACGCTGGAGTGCTATGATCGCTTCGGCGTTCTTCTCCGCGACGGTGTAGAGACGACCGAGGTAATACAAATCTGCGCTGGAGAGAGCGCCGCGCTGTGAGAGCATCGTTGCGTTGCGCGCTGCGAGTTCGCGCTGCTCACGCAAAGTTTTGTCATACAAGCTTTGTTGGAACGGCACGCCCGTGCGCGCGAACTCTTCAAACTTAAGGCGCGGGTAATTCAACGCTTCTTCGTAGAAGGCTTGAGCGGTGCGCGCTTCACTCTGTTGCGATGAGGCGGACGAAGAGGCAGCGGGCGGAGAATCAACGGTGCCTTTGCGTCCCGCTTGCGCGCGGAGCACGACGGGCAATGATAACGCGACGAACAGCGACGCGAGGACAAGGAAAGGGTTTTTCATTTTCACTCCACGAGTAAGGATTCAGGCGACGGCCGTGTGGAGACGTTCGGGAGCGAACGCCTTCAACCATTCGTGATCGAATTCCGGCGAACCGTCGCGGCGCGTGATCAGGTCGGCGATGATGCGCGCCGTAATGGGCGCAAGCAGAATGCCGTTGCGGAAGTGTCCCGTAGCGTAAAGTAGGTTGTCAACATTATTCGCGCGCCCCAGCACCGGCCACGCCGATTCTCCACGCGGACGTAAGCCCGCCCACTCGTCAACAAGCGACAAGCGCGTGATGGAAGGTGCGATCTCTTCGGCGTTGCGCATCACGAATCGCTTGCCCACGTCCGTCACGGATCGGTCGAAGCCCACTTGCTCAACGGTTGCCCCCGCGAGCAATCTCCAATCGCGTCGCGGCACGATGTAACCGCGCGGGCTGCACAGAACGTGACGCGCGAAAACTTCTTCAGATTTGAAACAAAGCATCTGCCCGCGCACGGGTTGGATAAGTGGCGTGAGGGGCGAATCGTCAGTCGCTTCGGCGAGGGAATCAGCCTTCGCTCTGATGAGCGAACTCCACGCGCCGCCCGCGATCACAAAATTTGCCGCCTGCAAATTCCCTCGCGTCGTTTCAATTCCGCGCACGCAATGATGCTCGACGCGCAAGCCGAGAACTTCCGTGTGTTCGTGAATCGAGACGTTATATTTCTGCGCCGAGGCGACGAGCGCGGAGATGAGTTGGCGATTATCAACTTGCCAATCGCGCCCGAAGCGTAAAGCCGAACGCACGCGCGGCGAAACACTTGGCTCCAACTCGCGCGCTTCCTCGCCCGTCAAACGCTCGACTTCAAAACCCGCCGCTTGCTGCCATCGTCTTCGATGTTCGGCTTCGTGTTCATCTTCTTCGGTGAGGGCGAGAAGAAGCGTGCCCGTGCAATCGAGTTCGACGGAGACGCCGGTTTCATCCAACAACTCTCCGGCAAACGCAGGGTACAGATCGCGGCTGCGACACGCCAACTCAAAAAATGCGTCGCGCGCGTCAGCCTCTATTTGCGGCGCAAGCATTCCGCCCGCCGCAAACGACGCTTCACCACCGCAACGATTGCGTTCAACGAGCCTCACGCTCAAACCGCGTCGTCCGAGTTCGCGCGCGACGCTCAAGCCGATCACGCCGCCGCCGACAACCGCCACGTCCGCCCTGTTGCTAAAAACTTCTCCGTTTCGCATTACTGAAACTGCTGTTATAGTAGCCGCCCAAAAAAGGAATCAAGCAAAAAGGAGTCAGGAGACGAAGGTCGGAAGTTAGAATGAAAATCACTCAATCTTTATTCTGACTCCTGACTTCTGTCTCCCGAAATACTGAATTTATGAAACATACTATCACACTGATACCGGGCGACGGCATCGGCCCCGAAGTCACGTCGGCGGTCGTGCGCATCATCGAAGCGGCGGGCGTCGAAGCGAAATGGGAGACGTATTACGCGGGCGCGCAGGCGTTGGAAAAGTTCGGCAACACCCTGCCCGAAGAGCTGCTCGAATCAATCAAACGCAACAAGGTCGCGCTCAAGGGCCCGATCACCACGCCCATCGGCAAAGGCTTTACTTCCGTTAACGTCGGACTGCGCAAAGCACTTGATCTCTACGCCAACCTGCGCCCCGTCCGCACGCTGCCGAACATCCCGACGCGGTATGAAACGATTGACTTGGTGATCGTCCGCGAAAACACCGAGGATTTATATTCAGGCATCGAACACGTCGTTGTGCCCGGCGTGGTAGAGAGCATCAAGATCATCACCGAGAAAGCTTCGACGCGCGTTTCGCGCTTCGCATTTGAATATGCGCGACGAGAAGGCAGAAAGAAAGTGACGGCCGTTCACAAAGCCAACATCATGAAACTCTCCGACGGACTCTTCCTCGACTGCTTCCGCAAAGTCGCGGCCGACTACCCGGAGATCGAAGCAGACGACAAGATCGTTGACAACACCTGTATGCAACTCGTGATGCGCCCCGAACAATTCGACATCCTGCTTTTAGAAAACCTCTACGGCGACATTGTCTCGGATTTGGGCGCCGGACTCGTTGGCGGTTTAGGACTCGTGCCCGGCGCGAACATCGGCGAACAGGGAGCGGTCTTTGAAGCCGTCCACGGCTCTGCGCCCGACATCGCCGGGCAAGGCATTGCCAACCCGACCGCGCTCCTGCAATCGGGAATCCTGATGCTCAGACACATCGGCGAACGCGAACCGGCGGAGCGCATCGAGGCGGCGATGCTCAAAGTCTTCAGAGACGGCAAAGTGCGCACGCGCGACATCGGCGGCACAGCTAAAACGACGGAGTTTGCCGACGCCGTGCTCGCCGGGCTTTGAATAAATTGAGTTTCGCTGTTTGTCGGTGAACGAAAAACGGGTTAGATAAAGCCGGATTGGTTGGCGCAAGAAAGTCCGGCCAACAACTCCTTCGCCGCGTCTTAAGAGTTTCGGCAGTGGTTTGTAAAATCACGAGCTAATCTCTCCCCGAAAAACAATCGCAGAAAGGGAAGAGAAAAAATGCAAAAGTACATGACCAAATTGTTTGTGGTGGTGGCGACGCTTGCGGCGTTGTCGGCCGTCGCGCCGTCGGCGCAAGCGCAGTACCGCAGGGGTAATCGCAATCGCGCTTACACGAAAGCGCAGGTTGAGCGTGTGATCCGCCGTGTCGAAGAACGCAGCGACCGATTCGTCAGGTTGTTTGACGAGTCGCTTGACCGCAGCCGTTTGAACAATTCGGAGCGGGAAGATCGTCTCAACGAACGCGCCAGAGATTTAGAAGCGGCCATTGACGCTTTGCGGAGCGATTTCGACCGCACGGATCGTTACCGGGATACGCAGTCGCAAGTTTCGCGCGTGTTGGATGCCGCGCAAGGCATCAACAACGTCGTGCGACGTCGCCGTCTTGACGCGAACACCGAACGGCAGTGGTCGCTGGTGCGGACGGAATTAAACACGCTCGCAAATTACTACAACCTGCGTCCGCTGCGCTAAATCATAAAGCCTTTAAGCGTGCATCACCGAGCGCCCGACCTTTCGCATCTGATACGAAAGGTCGGGCGCTCTGCATTGAAGTCAAGCGTTAGACGCTGCTCGTATTGATAAAGACATGCCGGGAATACACATCCTGTTTTCTATTCATGCTCAATAGAGTCTGTTAAGATTCAGGTTCTCACTCGCGGCATTTGCATTGGTAAACAAACATTGAGAATCCTTCCATGCGATTGATTCATAAAGCATCCCACACGCTTTTTATTGCCGCCTTATTGCTCTTCTCGCCCCTGTCTCTATACGCGCAAGATAATGACACGCTGACGCTCACGGCTGACGGCTTGAGCAATCAAGGAATTAAGCTAGACGGTTTGCGATGGCGATACCATACGGGTGATGACACGGCGTGGGCTAATCCACAGTTCGACGATGGTTCTTGGGAAATTATCAACGGCACACGCTTGACGCTCGATGATCTGCCGCAGACAGGCTGGAGCGGCATCGGGTGGTTCAGATTGCGCGTGCGCGTTGACGCGAGGCTTGCCGGTCAGCCGTTGGCTCTCGTGATGCGGCATTGGGGAGCGTCGGAAATTTACGTGGACGGAAAATTGATTCATCGCTTCGGAACAATCGGCGCGGGCGAAGAAGCGGAGCGCGAGTTCAATCCAAACGGCACGCCCGCGAGCATCGTCTTTGATGGAAGCGGCGACCACATAATCGCCGTTCGCCACTCGGTTCAGGCGATGCGAGATGTGACTTCGGGATGGGGAAGATGGCTCGCTACCATCGTGTCGGATGAGCGTTACGGCGTAGGGTTCGCGGCGAGCATTGCCGAGTTGAATAATTCGATAGCAGCGCGCGAAGGCTTTTTGGAAATACAGGCTGGAAACAGAATCGGGCGCGTCATCCTATCTTTGTCGTTCGCGCTTTTGCACTTATTCTTGTTCTGGTTTTATCCGCGCCAGCGCGATAATCTCTTCTTCAGCCTTTTTGCCGTCGGGCTCGCTCTTCCGACCTTGATGTCTTACCTCCAAGCCGTCGGTCATTACGGAGCGGAAACGACCGTCTTTCTGATTACGATGGAGACGGTGGGTTTGGTGCTTCGGAGCGCGGCGCTGTTAGCATTTCTCTATACGACGTTTTCTTTTCGCATCCCTAAATACTACTGGCTGTTTCTTATCGCTTTAGTTGCCGATCCTGTTTTACTCCTGCTTTTCCCGGAATCGGAAGCTTTCTCATGGTTTTACCAGTTGCTCGCGCTATTTATCAGCGCGGAGTCAATCCGAATTGTAATTCAAGCGGTGCGGAAACATTTGGACGGGGCGTGGATTGTCTGCATCGGCGTTCTGCTGTTCAATTTGGATCGAGTTAGAAATCTTATCTCGCCTTCGACGTGGCTGAACCTTACGCTGCTTCAGGTTTACACCTTCGGCATCATCATCGCCATCTCGATTTACCTCGCGCGCAACTTCGCCATCACGAACAGAAGCCTTCTTGAGCGCGAGCAAGAGAAAGCCCGCATGGAACAGGAACTCGCCCTCGCCGCAGACATTCAGAAGGGTTTGTTTCCCGAACGTCTCCCGT
>JACCYN010000278.1 GCA_013696465.1 Pyrinomonadaceae bacterium | reverse complement strand
TTCCTCTCCGTCATTTACCACCCAAGCGATGTATCCGGGGGCTAACGCGGAATCCAAGAAACAATGAAAGCACGGCGCACCCGTCATCGGCGCACCGCGCATCACATCTTCCACGCCGACGATCCATTGTTTGTTCGTGTCAAGATTGAGATCGCGGGCAACGCACGACGCGGCTCCGTCAGCTCCGATCAAATACTTTGCCGAGACGATCCGCTCTTGGGTTTTCGTCTCTAACCGAATAAAGGTTCGATCCTTCTTCGTTTCGCAATTGATGTAGCGCGTGGCGGGCGACCACGCGACTCCGCTTTGCCGACACTCTTCCAGATAACGCTCGTAGAGAAGGCTCATGCGACCGACGCGAAATTCGTCGTGCGCGCTCTCAAGCGTGAGCGCACGGCGCGCGGGCGAGTACAAAGCGACGCGGCGAACGGGCGGACCCAAACAGTCCTCCGGCAAGTCGAAATCCTCAAGCGTCCGCCGCACGAAGATGCCCGTCGTATGCACGCCCTCGCCGATCCTGACTTTGCGATCAACGATTAAAACCTTGATTCCACTTTTGCCTAATAACCGCGCGCACTGCAAACCAGCGAGTCCGCCTCCGACAACCACTACGTCATAACTTTCCACAAGACTCATTCTCCCTACGCAGAATTCGCAAATTACTTTGCAATACAAAGCAACAAGACAAAAAATTTAACCTTCGCGCGTCTGCTTGATTAAAGCTTCCATATGATCGAGGTAGCGTTCGAGAGCGCGGCGACCCGGCGCGGTCAGCGCGTATTCGGTTTTCGGGATGCGTCCGTCAAAACTTTTCGTGCACTTGATGTAGCCTGCGTCTTCGAGTTTCCGCGCGTGAATACTTAAATTGCCGTCCGTCGTCTTCATCAACTTTTTCAGTTCGTTGAAGCTCAAGGTTTGGTTGACCGCCAGAGCGCTCACGACGCCGAGCCGCATCCGTTCATGAATTAAACGGTCGAGATCGGCCGGGGAGTTATCCGTCGCTTCGCGCCCGCGCACGCCGCGCAACTTCGCCCGTTCGCCGCTCGCGTCTTGCGTCTCGGAAACGTCTTTGATGATCTTCGCCGTCCTAGCCACCATGCCTCCTTGCGATCTCAACCCCAAACAAAATATGCAACCCGCCAAAACCCCCAGCCATAAAGTAATCGTTCCAAGCAACGGGGCAGAAAAGCGCAACGGCTCCGACGAGCATAAAACACAACCCCATCACGGGCACGATGCGCACGGAGAACGCGCCGCCAGTCACCACGCCCGTCCCGTAGAGCAACAGCCACATGCCCGGAACCACTTCGCTTAAATGGAGACGCAGCAGCACAATTGTGAGCAGCGCGCCGACAAAAAGAGGTGGCGTAAAACTGAGCGCGAACTTGCGGCCGGGGCCGGAAAGCAATCCGACGTTCGCCGCCCGCGCCTTACGGCTGATCGCCCAACCTGCGACGAGAAGCGACAGGAACGCCTCAGCCAGCCACACCAGCAGCCACATCTCTTTCGTCCCCGCCCTCGCCGCAACGAACGCGGCGAGGGCGGCCGTCGCGCCGACCGCCACCATGCCCCAACCCGGAACGGCCGTAAACGATGCGGCACTCTCCATCGTTTCGCGGATGAACTTCAGATTGTCCATCGCCCGCGCCTGCAGTGTCGGCGGCTCCTCGAAGGTTGCCTTATGAGATCGGTGAACGACAGCCATAGCGCAAACTCTAACCGGATTCCCCACTATTTGTCAAGTACTTTGTAATGCAAAGCAGTAAACCGTTTTGCCTCTTCATCTTGGCGAGTCGCCGTCGAAAAGGTGTGCTGCCCGGCCGGTTGACAAAACCGTTAAAGCGTTCAACGATCAGGTTCAGAGACAAAAGAGTTTCGGCGAAGGAGAACAAGAAATTTGCGAATGGAAGAGCGCATCGAAGAACTGCCCGCGAGAATTGAATTTATTACAGAAGAGGATGGCACACGCGAATACAGATTATCGAACAATCTTAAAGTGCTATTGGTTGAGAACCGTGTTGCGCCCGTCGCCACGTTTCTCGTGCTCTACAAAGTCGGCTCGCGCAACGAGGCCGTCGGGCACACTGGCGCGACGCATCTGCTCGAACACATGATGTTTAAGGGCACGCCGACGTTTAATAAAAACGAGAACACGCAGATCGCCGCCACCCTCCAGAAGATCGGCGCGGCCTTCAACGCCACCACGTGGTACGACCGCACCAACTATTTCGAGACCGTCCCCTCCGACCAACTCGAACTTGCGATCAAGCTCGAAGCCGACCGGATGCGTAACTCCTTGATCGCTGATAGCGACCGCCAATCCGAGATGACCGTCGTGCGTAACGAACTTGATCGCGGGCAGAACGAGCCGATGATGGTGTTGGACGAAGCGGTTTACGCGACCGCCTTCCGCGAGCACCCGTATCATCACCCGACCATCGGCTGGCGCGCCGACGTTGAAAATGTTCCGACCGTGCGCCTTAAAGCTTTTTACGATACGTTCTATCACCCGTCGAACGCGACCGCGATTCTCGTCGGCGACTTCAACCGCGAAGAAGCGCTTGATTTAATCAACAAATATTTTGGAAGTTACGCCTCCTCCTCCGAATCCATCCCCGAAGTCTATACTAACGAACCCGAACAGCAGGGCGAGCGCCGCGTCACGGTGCGAAGACCGGGCGAACTCGCGCTGCTCCAGATCGCTTTTCACATCCCGGCCGCGCTCGGTCAAACAAGCGTGCTTTCAAACGAAGAACTGCGGAATCGTGCCGCCGCGCCGCCTGAAGAAAACGACATCTACCCGCTCGTCGTGCTTTCGACGATCTTGACCGGGGGCGTCAGCAGCCGTCTCTACCAAGCGCTGGTGGAAACCGAACTCGCCGTTCACGTCGTCACCAACGCGGATCAATTCCGCGATCCCGGACTCTTCAACGTCTACGCCACAGTGAGTCCTGACGTTGAGCCGAAGACGGTTGAAGATGCGATCTTGAGCGAACTAGAGCGCATTGCGAATGAAGAAATAAACGAGGATGAAGTCCTCAAAGCGCAGGGGCAGATTCTCGCGCACGTCGCTTACGCGCGCGACGGCACGCACAACGTCGCCGCGCAGATGTCGGAAGCCGAAGCGGTGGCCGATTGGCGTTTCTATAAAGACTACGCGGCGAACGTCGAGCGCGTGACAGCGGCCGACATCCGGCGCGTCGCGCGAAAGTATTTCACGGAAGATAACCGCACCGTCGGCACGTTCGTTCCGAAGCACGATGCGGCGGATGTCGGCGAGAGCGACGGACACGGCGGAAACGGAAGCGGCGCGGGCGCGTTACACGCAGCGAAAGAATTAAAACCGCCGCGCCGGATGCAATTTTTTCGCGCGCCCGAAAGCAGCGAAACGATCACCACCGCCACCGACGAAAAAAGGGATGATGCGGACGGCGCGAGCATCACGCCGCAAGCGAAAGAACAGCAGATCGTCACAGAGCGCGACGACAAATCTTCCGATGCGGTTGAAGCGATTACCGCTCAAAGCGCGCCGCAAACGAACTTCGCCTCGCGCGTCGGGCGCACCGAACTTGGAAACGGCGCGACGCTTCTTCTGCTTGAGAACCGCGCCACGCCGATCATCGCTTTGCGCGGTAGCCTGCGCGCCGGTTCTTACTTCGAGCCAAAGCAGAAACCGGGTCTCGCCTCTTTGACGGCCGAGATGCTTGAGCGCGGCACGCGGCGGCGCAGTAAGATCGAGATCGCCACCGCACTCGAATCCGTCGGGGCGGAACTAAGTTTTTCCGCCGATGCCTTCAGCGTCTCTATCGGCGGGCGGTCGCTGTCCAAAGATTTGCCGATGCTTTTGAACACGCTCGCCGAATTTTTGCGCGAACCTTCCTTCCCTGCGGAAGAGTTGGAGAAACTGAAACAGCAAGTCGTCGCCGACATTCAAGAGAACCAATCGAACACGCGCTACCGCGCCTACGAGAGGCTCACGCAACTGCTCTTCGACGAATCAAACCCCTTCTATGTTCATTCGGGCGAGCGTTTGATCGAAAGCATCAACTCGATCACAGTCAAAGACGTGGGCGAATTTTATGCCAGACAATACGGCGGGCGCTCGCTCATCCTCTCTATCGCGGGCGACTTGAATCAAAATGAAATTGCCGGATCGTTTGAAACAAACTTCGGAGATTTTAACGGCTCTGAAAACATTGAAGTCAACATCGCCGACGTTTCCGAGTCCCGCCCACCGCAACGCGAAACCGTGACGGTGCGCGGCAAAGCGAGCGTTGATGTTTTGCTCGGCGCGACCGCGCCCTTGCGCCGCGCGTCGGAGGATTACTATGCGGCCGTGCTCGCCAACAGTGCGCTCGGACAATCAACGCTTTCCTCGCGCTTGGGGCTTGAGGTGCGCGACCGTCAAGGCTTGACCTACGGCATCAACTCCGCCTTCCGCGCGCCCGGACTCGCCCCCGGCCCTTGGTACGTCGCCGTCACCTTAAACCCGCAGACCGTTGAGCAAGCTCTCGATTCGGCGACGGGCGTGCTCCGCGACTACATCGCCAACGGCATCCGCGAAGACGAACTCGCCGACGAAAAATCTTCTGCCATCGGCTCCTTCAAGGTCGCCCTCTCAACCAACGCTGGACTCGCCTCCGCGCTCTGGAATGCCGAGTTTTATCGTCTCGGCACAAACTACATTGACCGCTTCCCGCAGATCGTCGAAGCGGTGAAGGCGGAAGAAGTCAACCGTGCGATCCGCAAATACTTTCTCCCTGAAAATCTCACAGTCGTCATCGCCGGGGAATATATAGCTGCCGCACCGAGCGAAATTACAACTGCGACACAACAATAAGTGAAAGCTTTCAGTCATGACGTAGGTTGTTATACTATTGAGGCATCTATTAAAATTGATGTAGAGGTAAGATGCAAACGCGGAGGCAACCACTCATGGTTGCCTCCGCGTTTGTAGTGTTCCTGACGCAAGTTCAAGTCGAGCGTGATCGGCGAACTTACATCATAGCTATACCAAATTATTCCGGCCCGAACCTTCTTCGGTACTCACCTGTGACGACGAAGGCTTCGACCATCTGCGCCCGCTTCGTCGGCGCGAGCAGTGCGTCAATGGTTTGCAGATTCGTCGTATCGCCGCTCTCGTTGTTGAGCTTCGTGAGCCAGAAGTCGTAGCCGGCGAAAGGCTGCGCGGCGTCCTGCCCCTCATCGGCATTCCTCCTCAAATATCCGAAGTACTGCATCAGCACGAACGCCTTGTTGAATTCCTTGCGGAACAGCAAATTCGACTCCGCCACGCTTCTCAACGCACGCGCTCTACCCTCAACGCCGCCCGCGGCGTAAGCGTTAAGTGCCGCGTCCTTTTCCGTGCCCGTCGTCGGCAAGTTAACGGTCGTCAACAGCAGAGAGACATACCCCTCGCCCGTCATCGTTTCAGGAAAGCGCGCGGTGAACTCGCCTCTTTGCACAAACTCTCGCATTAAGCTTTGCGTGTTCGCCTCCAGCTTCTGCTCCCATCCCGGTTGGTTGACGACGACTCCACTACCGATTGCTTGCGCGTCTCTTAAAAACTCCGTAAAGCGCAGCAACCCTCTCGGTCTGGCGGGGCTTTCAGGGTAAGCTGACTTGTACAAGCGATACACGAGATAACCCGTCTCTTGGAACTCAACCGAGACGAAGAAGGCTTCGCTGACCGCCGCCCGTGCCCGTGCCCGGCAGGTGTTTGCCTCCGCCGTGTTCGTTGTTCCGCAAGCGTTCAGGTAGCCTTGCAGAGTTTGCGTCCAGAACTGTAAGCCCGATGCATCCGCCTCTCGATTAAGAAAGTCTCGATACTGCTGGCGAACGAAATAATCAACCGTGTCTA
>JACCYN010000275.1 GCA_013696465.1 Pyrinomonadaceae bacterium | reverse complement strand
CATAATCAGCCGCTTGAAAGCTTATTTCGAGTTTGAATTGGCCGCTCGGAGAGGGATAGCGGTAGACGGCAGGCTTTGCTTTCCCGCCGAGTTGCAAATTCGCTTTACGCAGGGCACGGGCGTCCTCCCGCTTCAGATTGTTTTTGCTGACTTGCTCGACGAAATCCTGCATCGTCCCTTCATCGGGTTGTCTAACAACTTGGAGCAGCAGCGATTTCGAGTTGATGTCGGCGTGCCGACATTGTTCACGAATGAGCGGCGGCAAACTAGCTATTGAGATCGCCTCGGTGATCGTGCTGCGACTCTTCCCTAACTTACGTGCCACGTCTTCATGCGTGTAACCGTAACGG
Organism: Pyrinomonadaceae bacterium; assembly: GCA_013696465.1. GTDB lineage: Bacteria > Acidobacteriota > Blastocatellia > Pyrinomonadales > Pyrinomonadaceae > JACCYN01. Next base: position 3,927 of record JACCYN010000275.1, on the reverse strand, counting down.
TCGCAGAGCGCCTGTAGCCCGTCAGCCTCTTCCCACGCCGTCAAATCCTTGCGCTGCAGATTTTCGATCAGCGCGATTTCGGCCACCGCCCGATCATCTACGTCAAGTTCAATACAGGGAACTTCGTGCAGCCCCGCCGCCCGCGCCGCGCGAAAGCGACGCTCACCAGCGATAATCATCCAGCGCCCATCTCGCCCGCCGGGACGTACCAACAAAGGCTCAAGCACTCCTTTGTCCTGTATTGACGCCGTCAGTTCCGTCAAATCGCCGATCTCAATGCGGGGTTGATCAGGGTTAGGATCAATTAACTCAAGCGCGATCAAACGCCCGATGGGAGTCGGAGTGCGGCTCGCCAACTCCTCCACGTAATGTGCGTCATGACGCATACGTAAGCCCGTCGGCAGCCCTCTCCTAGACACGTCTCATCACCTCTTCGCATAATTGCGCGTATTCGTTCGCCCCCGACGAATTCGGCGCAAACGTGAAAATAGATTCCTTGTGCGCCGGCGCTTCCTCTAGACGCACGCTTTTTGTGATTACCGTCTCAAATGTTTTTTCTCCAAACACTTCCCTGATCTGCCCGCAAACTTCGCGCGCGAGCGTCGTCCGGCGATCATGCAGAGTTATCACGACGCCGAGCAATCGCAAATTAGGATTCGGACGCGCCTTCACCTTCTCAATCGTCTCCAACAGATCGTCCGTTCCCTCCAAAGCGAAATACGAAGATTGAATCGGAATCAAAACATGCGTCGCCGCCACCAGCGCATTAACGGTCGTCAGCCCAAGCGTCGGCGGCGTGTCAATCACAATCAAATCGTATTTGCGCCTAAAACTCTCCAGACGATCTTTTAGTCGGAAAGGCGCGTCGAAATCCCCCACCAATTTCGCCTCAAGCTTCGCCAGATTAATCCGCGCCGGAATCACCTCTAAATTCTCAAGGGCAGTCGGATGGATGTAAATTTCGGCAGCGCTCTGCCCGTCTGTCATCAACTCATACGCGGAATGTTCGATTGCGTGCGAATCGAGAAAAGAGATCGAACTGTTGCCCTGTGGGTCTAAATCCAGCAGCAGCACACGGTTGCCGCGCCGCGCAAAGGCGGCCGCCAGATTTATCGCGGTTGTCGTTTTGCCGACTCCGCCCTTCTGGTTGGCAATCGCAATCACCTTATTCAACTTTTTTGTGCCGTTACTTGTTGCCACAATTCCTTCTCAAGCGATTAATTCGCTTTCACATCGGCAAATCGCCGACCTCGCCAATTACGTCGGGCCACTCTTCATCACCGGATTCAGCCGTCTCCTCGGTCTCCTCTTCCTCACTCTTGCGGTTTGACGCCCGGAAAACCTCGTCGTTAACGAATATCGGACAATCCGCTCGTAAAGCGAGCGCGATAGCATCGGAAGGCCGCGCGTCAATGAACAGCGTCTCGCCTTCCATGTTTCGCATCTCGATCACCGCATAAAATGTGCTGTCACGAAGTTCCGTCACCACCACGCGCTCAACCTGTATTCCCATTTCTGTAATTAGATTCCGTATCAAATCGTGAGTCATCGGCCGCTGCGGCGCTACCTTCTCGATTTCCAGCGCGATAGCGTTCGCCTCATAAGCCCCGACCCAGATCGGCAGTAACATATCGCTATGCACGTCCTTGAGGATAACGACGGGGGTTCCGCTATGAGGGTCAACCATTAAACCTCTAATCTTAACTTCTATTTGCATCACCACTCCTAACAGAATGCTTTAAGTAATGATTGTGCCGCCTCGCCATACAAGCTATTCGACTTAACTTCCGTAATACGAACATCAACGGTACGCCCGATCAAAGCGTCGCTTCCTCGAAAATTCACTATCTTGTGGCACGTCGAATGTCCCATCAAATCCAACTCCGACCGCGTGCTTCTACGTTCAACTAAAACATTAACAACTTCCCCTAAGTAACTGCTATATAGCGTTTTCTGTATCCTCTTTTGTGCTTCTTCCACTCTCTCAAACCGCTCTGTTTTCTCTTCCTCACTAATAGTGTCGCTCATTGCTGCCGCAGGCGTCCGTGCCCTCGGTGAGTACTTGAATATGTACAAGCTATCGTATTGGCATTGCTCGACTAAACTCACTGTATCCATGACTTCCTCAGCAGTCTCTCCCGGAAAGCCGACGATCATATCGCTTGTCAGAGCGATGCGGCGTCGAGCGTTTTTGATCGTCCTGATGCGTTCGAGATAATCAGCCACTTTATGCCCACGCCGCATCTGGCGTAATACACGGTCATTGCCGCTCTGGGCGGGTAGATGAACCCAGTTACACAAATTCGGGTTTTCATCTATCGCCGCCACGATGTCGTGATGAAAATCTCTTGGAAAAGATGTCGTGAATTTTATCCGCTCCATGCCGGTTGCTGCCACTGCCCGCAGCAACTTTGAGAACGGGGTTGCGCCATCGAAGTTCTCTAAGCCTACGGGAGGACGCGGGCGGTAGCTGTTGACGTTCTGCCCCAACAGATGCACTTCGCTAAAGCCCGCGTCTTTCAACCTTTTTACTTCATCAATCACTTCCGCCGCCGGACGGCTTCGTTCGCGTCCACGCGAAAATGGCACAATGCAGTAGGAACAAAACTTATTGCAGCCTTCGATGATCGGCACAAAAGCCACGTAGGGCGAGTGTCGCTCGACCGGCGACACTTCCCAAATCTCGCCCGCTTCCCTTTCGCCTAAGTCGAGCACCTTTTTTTCGCCTGCCCGCGCCCGCTCGATAAGCGCAGGTAAGCGATCAGTCGCCTGCGTCCCGGCGACCAAGCCCACGGACGGCGCATGATCGAAGACAGCTTCGCCTTCTAGTTGAGCGACGCAGCCCATCACGCCGATCAACTGCCCGCTTCTTCTGCCCTTGTGTTTTACTTCGCCGACGCGCGAATAGACTTTCGCTTCCGCGCGCGCGCGAATCGAACAGGTGTTGAGCAACACTACGTCGGCTTCCTCAGCCTCCCCCGTCAATTCATAACCCGCCCTGCGCAACCCCGTGGACGCGCGCTCCGTGTCCGCCACGTTCATCTGGCAGCCAAAAGTTTCAATATAAACGCTCGTCTTTTTCATTCATCACTCAACCGTCGCCGTGCTGTGCCTTTAAGTTTAGCAGAAAATCCAGAAGCGATCAGAATAACTTTTCCGTGCGAGCAACAACTCTTCACAGACGCTTTCCGCGCGCTCTCTTTTTTTCCGCAACTCCAACCTCCACACCGTCCGCACCTTCTAAAAGCCACCGCGCCGTCTCCCGCGCCGTCATGATCTCTTCCGCCCCGCCGATCAAGCGCGCCAACTCCCCTACCCTTTCATCCTTGCTCAACTCTCTGATGCTTGTCGTGGTGCGCCCTTCGTTGACGCTCTTTGAGACCACAAAATGATGGTGTGCGAAGCGAATGATCTGCGCTTGATGCGAGACGCAAAGGATTTGCCCTTTGTCGGCGAGCGCGCGCAAACGTCGCCCGACCGCTTCCGCCACGCGCCCACTCACGCCTGCATCAATCTCATCGAACACGAGCGTGAAATCTTCTGTTCCGTCATCTCCCGCGTCCGCTTTGCGGCAGACGGTGTGTAACGTCAGCATCAAACGCGATAACTCGCCGCCCGAAGCCACACGCGCGAGCGGACGCACGCTTTCTCCCTCGTTAACCGAGATCATAAACTCTATTCGATCCGCTCCCGTCGCCGACCAGTAAGATGTCTCCGGCGTCTGCGCCACGGTTTCCGCTTCAAATGCGCTCGCGTCCTCTTCCCCGAACTGCGCCGTCTTCACCTCGACGATAAAGCGTGTGCGCTCCATCGCCACCGCCGCCAATTCGCTTTCGATTCTTTTTTCCAGAATCGGCGCCGCTTCCCGCCGTCGCGCGGTTAGTTTTGCCGCCACCCTCCGGTAGTCTTGCACGGACTCCGCCAACT
>JACCYN010000259.1 GCA_013696465.1 Pyrinomonadaceae bacterium | reverse complement strand
CTGCACGGCGTTGCGAAACTCTAGTGACGCTTCTTGATACTTCTTGTCTTTAAGATAAGCTTCGCCGCGCGAGACGTGATCTGCTTTTTGTTGTTCGGGGTCGGAGCAGGCGGCGAAGGTGAGCGCGGAGGCTACCAGCAGCAATGAAAGGCAAACAAATCTCAGGCACTCTGTACTCTTCATGAGAACTCCTCTTTTGACGAGCGCTAAGGGGGAAGTTCGACCCTGTAAAAGGTTGGAACAAACCCAAGCGACCAATCAAGTCTTGGTTAGCGGTTGCGCTTCGACGACGGGCAATGCCGCGAAACGAACCGGATTATCATTAAACTTTCCCTCGTCTTAAGACGCTCAAAGCTTCACGGGCACGAACACATTTGCTTTAGTGAGCGCATTACCGAGAAACTGTTAATTACAACCAACTTCCTGAAAATCTCGGAAGAGTTGAAGACAATTAACTTACATTTAAGACCAATCAGGCGAAACCTTTTTCCGCCCGCTCGCTGCTTTAGTCCGGCACGTAAGCCGCAAGCTGCGGAGCGGCTTGCGCGGCTAAATTCTTCGCCGTCTCAAGCGCCGCCTCTTCCGAGCCGACGACCGGAACCATCACGCGCACCATCGCGCCGTCCGAGCGACGACGACGCAGAGAATCAATCACCGTGTAGAGCTTGCCCCAGTATTCGCTCGCCACCGAGCGCCCGCGCCCCTGATACCAGTAGACCAGCAACTGCTTCGAGTTGCCCTTCTGGATGATGTAGCGGTTAGCCTCGAACGGCGCGCCACCGCCCACGGGCGTCACGGTAAGGCGTGAGGGATCAGTCATCGCCCAGCCTGAGCCGGGCAGACAATTGAGCGGACTGTGGTAGGTTGCGCCCGTGCGCTGCGAGGCGTAATAGCCGACATAAAAGTTGGCTACGCGCCCATCTGCCGTCACATAATCGCGCGCAAGGTAATCGTCGGCGCGCAAAACCCTCTCCGTCTCTTTGTCGAAGCGCGTATCAACGCCGTATTGCTTCCATTCTCCGACTGTTGCCGGGAATTGTTTCAACTCTTGACGTTCGACGTGTGCTTCGCCGGTTTGCAGCCAGACGTTCATCACCGCCCCGCCGAACAACAGCACGCCGAGCAAAATCCAGAATCGCATCTGCTTTGTTTTCATCTTCACGCTTCCTCGTTTGTTCCTACTTACTCCGCGCCCTCAAGCCTAACCGCTCCCGCCGAAGTTCGATTAGCGATTGCCGCCGGTCGAGCCACTGTCGGGGCGTTTGCAGAGTTTTCTGTTGTCGCAACTTCCGTTTGAGTTGCTTTCATGCCGCCGCCTTTTCCCCCGCCGCGACTTTTACCCGCGCCCGCCGCGCGGTCAAGCACCCACCCGACGGTGAACAGTAAGACGAACGCGACGATGTAAATCACCCAGCCCGAAAAGGAATGAAAGAACCCGTCGGCGATCTCGGTTCCATAGTAACGCGACAGCACGCCCGTGCCGCTCACGCGCAAAGCGTTCGTGAAGATCGCAATCGGCACCGCCGAGAGCACGATGATCACCGACCGCCAAAAGCCCCACTGATAAAGCCAGCCGAAGCTTTTTGTTCCGTCTCCATCGCCATCCTTGGGGCGCGGGTAAGTGAAGTAGGCGAAGACGACCGCGAGTGTCGCCAACGTCATCAGCGAACGAATGCCGCTACACGCTTCGACCACTTCAAGCTTCTTCGTCTTCGTCGAACCGAGCGGCATCAACTCGATGATGTTGCCTTCGCGCAGCACCGGAATGTCAAAGAGACGCATCGCCCACACCGCGCACCGCGAGGCGAAAAGCTGAAGCGGAAACGCGATCTGATTAAAGATAATGGCCGGAATCGGAATCGCCAGCGCAAGCAGCAAGAGGGGCACGAGGCTCAGACTTAGGATTCTAAATCCCCAAAAGTAAACGATAATCGCAGAGATCATTAGCACGAGCGACATGCGCTGCACAAAGAGTTCCGCCCCGGCCGTCCCCGCCCACAAAGCGAGAAGCGCGCACGCCACACCCGCTCCGCCCCACAGCAAGGACGGACGTTTGACGGCCGCCATCAAACGCTCACGCTCCGTCCACAGTATGTAGCCGATGATGAATGGTACGAGCAACCCGTGCGAATAGTTCGGATCGTCCCACCAGTCGCGGCCGAGTTTGGCGAGCACGGCGTAGTAAGCGAACGCGAGCGCGGCAATGATGGCGAGCGGCTTCCAAAGGTTTTGCGGCGTCAAAAAATTTTCGGCGGCAGGTGCACTCATAAATTTAATGTTGCGTATTTCTCGTTTGATGGTTTGTGAGAATCGAGTATGGTTACAAATTTTAACGGGTGGGATTGAGCGACAAAGAAATAATGAGCGGGGAGGCTCGCCGCTACCACAATCCCAGCGAGATACTTAAAATACCTTATACAAGCTTTAAGGGCAAGCCGACAGCCTCGATAATCTGTTCGCGGGAGGAGCTACCACATCTCAAATTTCGTCCGGTTCCGCCCGGAAATTGCCTGTACGCGCCGCCCGTCCCGGCGCGTGGCGCGTGCGCCCGTTGCGCTTCCGCTTGAATAGATTTTGGTATCATAACTTTCAAAAAGCTTCCTCACACGATGTTGCATTATGTGCCTCTGAAATGGCAAAGTAGCCGCAAAATTCCGGCGCGCCACCGTCTTTCGCCATGAGTGCGTTTTGATAATAAATTCGTTTGACGCACATGATATTCATTCTATCTTTCGCTCAAAGGAGATCATCTCAGCTTATGAACATTACCGCCGATACAGCCATTGATTCCGCACCCTTTGATTCATCGAAACCCGCTAACCCGCGTCTGCAACGCGCCGCCGCGCTACAGGACGCCGGGCGTCTCGACGCGGCGATTGCCGAATTGCAAACCGCGCTTGATGAATCGAATGAAACGACTAATCCGAACGAATTTCAGGAACGTGCGATGCTGGCGATTAATCTCGCTAATATCTACGCCGCCTCCGGCTTAAGCCAAGAGGCTGGTGAACTGCTCGCGCGCGAAAAATCACTCGCCAATAAACTCTATCAATCAATTCATGAGACAGGCTCGGCCATCGAGAAGCGCGAAGTCTTTCGCGCTTACACGCAACTCCGCGATCTTCACACGCAGGTGACGCTCGTCGGAGGCCCCGCGCCGGAGATTTCCATCCAACACTGGTTCGGAAGCGATTCATTGACGCTTGAAGCCTTGCGCGGACGGGTCGTCGTGTTGGAGTTCTGGGCAACGTGGTGCAAGCCGTGTCAGGCGACGTTTCCGAAAGTTAATAAGCTTTACAACGAAAATAAAGCGCGTGGTTTGCAGATACTCGGCTTGACGCGCCACTACCTCGCTTACGGCGGAACGCCCGAAGCGCGGCGCAGCGAACTTGAATTTATTCGCGATGTCGCCGAAGGTCACAACTTGGATTTCCCCGTCGGCGTCGCCGAAGACACCGAGACGCAGATGCACTACGGCGCATCAGGCGTGCCGACAGTTGTGCTTATTGATCGCAAAAGCATCGTGCGCCTTTTCGGACGCTTCAGCGCCAATACGGACGATCCTGACTTTGATCGCGCACTGCAAGATTGTTTGAATGAAGCAGCATAAACCTTTCTTCTTCGCGCTCGACGAATCGGCGAAACCTGTGCCGCCGGATGAACGCAATCGGCGGCACAGGTTTCACTATAATTTGGCAGTCTTAAATCTTCGATAATTTTCTCAGAAAAATCTTGCGCCCTTTTTGAATCCCTGCTAGACTCTCGCCCGTTTCCGTAATTTAACCTCGTAAAGACTTGTGCTTTCGCTCGGCACGCGCGTGTCTGTACCTGTCTATCTAATGTCCGAACGGGCTTTCGGCTTCGTACCCTGCTTTCATCGAATCCTCTCGCCAGAGATGATTTAAGCAGCCGCCCGGCGCGTTCGCTCGATTTCTATTCTAAGGTTCAACCTGCAAAAACTTTTGAGTGCTGATCCGCAAAAGCCCTCAGAATGCGCGTCTAGTATGTAGAACCGGAAGCAATCAGAAAGAATCTTTCGCTGTGGCTTTTCGTTCTCTCAAGTCAAACTCGAACGCATACGAGTTTGATTATGATTGAAAATTCTTTAATCGTTGTAACAGCGCTTCGCACAAGTTCCGTTACAGCTTGTTTGAAAACGAGGAAATAAAATTCCCTTAACCGCTTGAAAGGAGCGTTAACTCATTATGGCTATTGTGAGCACGATGCCGAAGAAGGGCGAGGCCGCCAAAGCGTATGACATCCCCGATGCTGAACTCTCAAAATTCAAAGAGGTTCAAGCGACGAAGGGCACCTACGACGAAACGCAAGACAAGATTCAGGGTGCCGAAGAGATCGGCGGCTCAGGCGCGGTTGATCTTGACAAAATGGACGTGCAGGCCTACAGCGACATCTGTATTTGTTACTTCACCTACGGCGGACGGGTTTATTACAAATACATCTACTGCTGGCAAGACTGCCCGTAAGCGATTGCGAGAGAGTTGAAAAGCCGCCCGGATATTCGCGGCAAACTCTCGCCGGAGTTAAAAGACGATTTAAATGTTATGAGCGGTGGCGGACGAGAAATGCGCAAAGCCCCTTCTCCGACGCCACCGCTCCAACGGCAACTAACAACATTCTATTTGGAGGAGAAAACATCATGGCGATTGTGACAACAATGCCGAAGAAGGGCGAGGCTGGCAAGGTTTACGACGTTCCCGACGCGGAGCTTCAGAAGTTTCAAGAGGTCGAAGCGACGAAGAGCACGTATGACGAAGGTAAATCGCAGATACAAGGCGGCGAAGAACTCGCCGGGGCCGTTGATCTCGACAAGATGGACGTGCAGGCCTACAGCGACATCTGCATCTGCTACTTCCGCTATTACGGTCGGTTGTACTACAAGTACATTTATTGCTGGCAATACTGCCCGTAAGCGGCTTGCTCAAGCGGAGTTGATTTAACC
>JACCYN010000253.1 GCA_013696465.1 Pyrinomonadaceae bacterium | reverse complement strand
ACGCACCGCCGCGAAAAAAGCGTGCGCCGCTGCGCCTCACCGTCTCGGCGATGGCAAACGCCTGCGCGTGACTCTCGATGGCGCACGGCCCCCCGATAATGGCAAGCTCTTCTCCGCCAATCGTCGCATCGCCGACACGCACGACGGTTTTCGTCGGATGAAAATCAAGTGTCGTCAATTTCAACGGGCGCGTCACGCGGATCGTCTCCGCCACGCCGGGCAAATGTTCAAAGCGCGAAGCGTCAACGGGCGAGGTGTTGCCCGTAACGGCAATCGCGGTTCTCTGCGCGCCCGGTAGCGCGTCAGCTTGCAAATTCATCTCGGCGACGACGCGCACGACTTCGGCGATCTCATCTTCCGTCGCGCCCGTCTTCATAACGATCAACATAAATTATTTCGTGCCTCTTTACATTCTTTCGGGAACTTGGATGCCCAGCGTAGCGAGCGAGCGAGTTAATTGTCCGCGCGCGACATCGGCGATGGCGACAAGTACACTGCGACGCGCCGCATCTTCTTCCGCGATAATTCGGTGGCGGTGATAGAAAAGATTAAAGGCGCGCGCGAGTTGGAAAGCGTACTTGGCAAGATACGCGGGTTCGGCCTGTGCAGCCGATTGCGCAATCGTTTCGTCCAGCCGTGCGGCAAGCGCGATCATCGTCCAGAGTTCGTCCCCGGTTTCGCCTCCAAGCACATCTGTTATTTTCGCGTTCGCGTCCCCTTCGTTCATCTGCGAAACGAATTTTGTCGCTTGCGCGTAGACTTCATCGTCGAGTTTACGAAAGATCGAGTTGGCGCGAACAGCCGCGTATTGGCAGTAGGGGCCAGTTTCGCCTTCAAAAGATAACGCCTCTTTGAAATCGAAAGCGATCACAGAGTTGCGCGTCCACTTCAGCAGGAAATAACGCAGTGCGCCGACGGCGATTGCGTGAGCCGTCGCTGTCGCGTCCGCTTCGGCCAGATCGGGATGGCGTTCACTAACCTCAACTTTTGCAACCATCTCCAAGCGCGTGATGAGATCGTCGGCTTTCACGCCCAAACCTTTGCGCCCGCTCATCTCGATATAGGCGCGCTTCTGATCTTCCGTGCTCAACTCGATGCCTAATTCTTGGCACGCGGCTGGAGACAGCGCGACCATCTCATACGAAAGATGAATGCTCGCATTTGCTCCGACTTCCGGCGCGACTGCTGCCACTCCCTGCCGCACGATGTCCTGCGTGTAAGACTGTCGGGAATCAATCACGTTGTAGATTTTCCCGCCGCCGCCAAAGTTCGGAGTTGAGCCGTTCGCACCAACTGCTTTCGATTCGTCGCTTGTCGTGATCCATGCGATGTGATCGTTCGGGTAGCGGCGAAAAGGTTTGTAGTAAAAATCGAGTCTTAAGCGGCCGAGTTTCCAGAGTTGATAAGCGATGTCTTTGCCCGCGTAAGTAACCGTGCCGTTCGAGCGGACGATGATTTTGTCGGCTTCGTGTTCGTCGGTGCTGGCGTGGAAGTTTGTCGGCATCACCCAGCATCCGGCGTTGCGCCCTTCCGCCTCGTAGCGAATCGCATTCGTCTCGCGGAGTCGCTCGAAGGCTTTGTCCCAGAAGTGCAGATGTAGAATCTCGGATTCGCGCGGCAGCACGTCGTATGAAATGCCGAGCCGGAGCATCGTGTTGAGGTGACAGTCGAGAACGCGAGTAGCGACATATTCCGCCAAGTCTGCGGTCGGATTATCTCCTTCTTCAATCAAGCGCAGCGTTTCACTCCGCAGACGCAGGCGCTCCGGGTCTTCCTTCGCGTTCGCATCTCCATGGCGGTAAAACAATCCGACGCGCGCGTATAAATCCCAACAGTAGTAATCGAAAGGACGTTCCGGCGGAAGCGATGCGTCAAGCTCGCGCACCGTTTCGAGCGTCATGCCTTCGACGTGCTCAAAGCCGACAATCACATCAGCGACCTGCACGCCCGTGTTGTCAACGTAGTTCTGTACTTCAACCGTGTGTCCGGCGGTGCGCATGATGCGCACGAAGGTATCGCCCAAAACGGCGTTGCGCAAATGTCCGATGTGCGCGGCTTTATTAGGGTTGATGTTCGTGTGCTCGACGATGATTTTGTCGGAAGCGGATGCGGTGCTTGCGGAAGCTTTTTCTTCGCCCGAAACTCCATTCGTTTGCAGGGAATGGAAGAAGCGGTGGAGAAAAGTTGCGCGGTCGTAAAAGACGTTGATGTAACCCGCGCCCGCGACTTCGACGCGCGAAACTCCTTCGGTGTTTTCAAGCGCGAGGCCAAGTTCTTCGGCGATGGAGCGCGGCGGCAATTTCTCCCCGCGCTCCATTTTGATGCGCTTCGCCAACTCGAACGCGACGGGAAAAGCCAGATCGCCCAACTCGGTGCGGGGTGGAATTTCGGCGATGATCGCATCGAGTTTGATGTTAAATTTTTCAAGCGCGATCCGCCGCACGCGCTCGCGTAAAGTTTCCTGTAAATCAAGCGTTTTCAAGTCTAATCGTTTTCCTTCAATGCCTGCTCGTTCACATCTGCCTCGGTTTTTGTCAGGGAAAAAAGAGTATAACTTAGCCGGGCGGCGTCGCGCCAACCACCTAACGGAGGTGCTATGATTTGAGAATCAAGGCGTAAAGCAAGAAGTATCAGCCGTATGACCCAGCAAGCCGCTTGCTGGGAAAGTTACGCAGCGTCCCGCGTGTCTCGCTCATTGCGCTCGAAACTACCCACTGCGAATAAGCACTCGTGTACATCATATAAAAACAATCAGTATGCATAGAAAATGCGCCGGAGGCTACATAGCCTCCGGCGCTCGATAGCTGCCGTTGAGACGAGCGGGTTAAAAGGTGAAGCGCGCTCCTAGCTGCAGTGTGAATGGGCGACCAACCGGCGGCCCGAAGCCCGGGCCGAAGAGTGAGGGCGGTTGCAGGAACAGTGCAGTGTTCGTGGCCGGGCTGAGTCCGAAGCGGTTTGAGAACGCAAGATTCTCCACATTAAACAGGTTGTAGAAATCAGCGTATGTGCTGAGCCTGTACCTCTCGCCGAACCTGAAGTTCTTGCCGACGCGAAGATCAAAATTGAAGTAACGACCGCTACGTTTTTCGATGCTACCGTCGGGATTTACGATAAACCCGCCGCGCTGACTGTT
>JACCYN010000247.1 GCA_013696465.1 Pyrinomonadaceae bacterium | reverse complement strand
GTTCAATAAAACGCGCGTTGGATTGCCCAATGTTCTTTTAAGCAAAGAGCAGAAACTTGTCGCCGTCTGACAGCGCGCGGCATCTCCGCTTCGGTTGTGTGCCTTCGGATGAAAGTGTGCCGCGCTTCTCATTGCTTCGAGGCAAAGACGAATGCGAAGATGTCGCCCTTCGGATGGAGCGGCAATCCAACAAGTCCTTGCAGCGGACTTTCTGCCCGCGACGTTTTCATCATTCAACGGTGCGTGGGGCAGAAAGCCGCTGAGTCCAGCGTTGGGCGTCTTCGCTTGATTCGTGTGGTTTTATGCATCGAAACCATCTTCTCTCAGGGTTTGCCCAGCGTCGGAAAATTGACTATCGCGCGTGAACTAGCAAAGCTTACCGGCTTTGAAGTTTTCCACAATCACTTGACGGTTGGTTTAATTTGATCAGTCTTCGAGTTCAGCACTCAGGCGTTCGCTAAACTGAGAGAGAAGATTTGGCTTGCGGTATTCTCTCAAGCAATGGCGGTTAATCTAAATGGTTTGATCTTAACCTTTGCCTTTGATCGCACAGTTCGGGGCAGCTTCATTGAGGATGTCTGAAAGGTCGTTGAATTCAATGGTAGCGAAGTTCTCTTCGCGGAGTTAAGATGTTCAATAAAGGAGCTTGAAAAGCGGATCACGCATTCTTCACGTCAAAGATTTGGGAAATTGAATTCTGTGGAGCAATTTCGCGGGTTGAGCGAAGCTGGCGCGTTTGTTGATCGAAGAATACCGGCAGACCGGCTGATAGTAGATAATGAATGGTAAATGGCAAATTGAAAAACACCCGGTTCGTCCACTTAGTATTTACCACTCACTATTAACGATTTATTTCTGTTTCATGAGATGCCTTTTAAAAAGCACACCACGAACTTGAGGCTTATATGACCGTCCTCTCCGTCTTCCTTATCATCGCTGCCGTCGGTTTTGGCTTCCTCGTCGTCTCACTCGTCTTCGGCGAAATATTCGAGTTGCTCGGCTTCGAATTACATACCGGCGATTTCGGCGCGGCAGACGCGGGACACGGCTTTATTGATTCGCGCGTCGTCAGTGTCTTCGTGACAGCGTTCGGCGGTTTCGGTGCCATTGGCGTGTGGTCGGGCATGAACACGCTCGTCAGTTCGATGCTCGGCGTCGCGGGCGGCGGCGTCCTCGCGCTCGTCGTGTCGTTGTTTGGCAAGTTTCTCTTGAGTCAACAAGCGTCGAGTTCGGTGAGCAGCAAACAACTCGTTGGGCGTACGGCGCAAGTCGTAGTCACGATTCCAGCGGGCGGCGTCGGGCAGATAAGTTGTCGCATCGGTGAAGAGCGTTTGGAGAAACTCGCCCGCACCGCCGACGGCATCGAACTCAAACACGGCGCGCTCGTCCGCATTGACGACATCGCCGGAGATTCGATCATCGTCAGCTCATACTCTTCTTCGTCAGACGTGACTTTCCGCAAGCCGAATTGACGAACCCGCGCCCTGCGCATCGTCGTGAATTTACATTGAACAAACGCGCAATCTCGCGTGCCTCGTGAGCTTTAACTTACGCCCGAATCCCGCTTGAATTTCAAGCCGCAAGGAGATACTCCCGATGAACCTCGAAGTGTTGTTCATTCCCATCGTCGTCCTTATCGTTTTGCTCGCGGTGCTGTTCGCTTTGTGGTTGCTTTCGCGCAATTACATCAAGGTTCCGCCGAATCAAGCCGCCGTGATTTCCGGTCGTTCGCGCAAACTCGCCGACGGCACATCGGTCGGCTATCGCCTCGTGCGTGGCGGTGCGACGCTGATTTTGCCGTTTCTCGAAAAGGTAGATTACCTCGCCTTGAACGTCTTGACCGTGCCGCTTGCGACATCACGCGCGTACACCGTGCAGGGCGTGCCGGTTTCGGTCAAAGCCGTCGCCAACGTCAAAATCAAAGGCGACGACGAATCATTGCGCGCCGCCGCCGAACGCTTTTTAGGGATGCACCACGAAGAGTTTCATCAACTCGTTTTCCAAACTTTGGAAGGTCACTTGCGCGCGATTTTAGGCACGCTCACAGTCGAAGAAATCAACAACGACCGCCAGAGTTTCGCGCAAAAACTGGCGAGCGAAGCGGCGAGTGACCTTGAGAAAATGGGCATCGGATTGGACGCGCTGACGATTCAGGAAATCAGCGACGAAGAAGGCTACCTTGACGCGCTCGGCAAACGCCGCACGGCGGAAGTCCAACGCGACGCGGAAATCGGTAAAGCCGAAGCCCTGCGCGATTCAAAAATTAAGTCCGCGCTCGCCATGCAAGAAGGCGAGAAGGTGCGGCTCAATTCCGAAGCCGACATCGCACTTTCCACGCGCGAGGCGATGGTTAAAAAAGCGCAGTACGACGCCGAAACTTCCAAAGAGCGCGCGACCGCCGACCAAGCCGGACCGCTCGCCGAAGCGAAGGCGCGTCAAGCCGTGACTGCCGAAGAAGTCCGTATCGAGATGATTCGCACACAAGAGCAAATCGCCGTGCAGGAGCAGGAAGTTTTGCGCCGCGAAAAAGAACTCGAAGCCAAAGTCATCAAGCAAGCGGAAGCCGAACGCCGCGCCGCCGTGCTTCGCGCGCAAGGCGAACAGGAAGCGTCCGTGCTTGCCGCCGAAGGACGCAAGCGTGCGGTCATCGTCACCGCCGAAGCCGAAAGCGAAAAACTACAACGCGAAGGGCAGGGACGCGCGGCGGCGGTCGAAGCCGAAGGGCGTGCGGAAGCCGGACGTATCTCTGCCATCGGTCGCGCCGAAGCCGACAAGATTGAGGCGCAAGGTTTAGCGACCGCAAAGGCGGTCGAAGCGCAAGGTCTCGCCGAAGCCGCCGCGATTCTCAAAAAAGCGGAAGCGTGGCGCGAGTTCGACGATGCCGCGCGCTTGCAAACGATTCTCGAAAAACTGCCCGCCATTATTCAATCAACCGCGCCCGCCCTGCGTGCCATCGCCGAACCGATGAGCGGCATTGATAAAATCGTGATGATTGACCACGGCGGCAATGGAAACGGCGACGCGGGTAAGAACCCTATCAACCGCTTCATCGCCACGACGCCGACGCTCATCTTCGATTTGCTTCAACAACTGCAAGCGATGGGCTTGAATCTGCCCGACCTGCTCGCGCAACTCGGTGTCAAAGCGACGCCGGAGCAATTGAAAACACTCGCGCCCAACGAGACGCAGAACGGGAGTGATCGCATATTGGGTATTGACGTTGAGACGGTGAAGAAAAAGTAGTGCAGAGAGGTGTGGAATTGAATTGCTAGTTGGCACAAGATGTTGTGATTGTGCCGCTCACGGGCAGAACGCGCCGGTGTTGACAATCAGCACCGGCGCGCAATGTACGGGCGAGTCACGCTGAAATCAAAGTGACAAACGCTTGGCGACTTCTTTGAGGAACTCAGGGTCAACGCCGGG
>JACCYN010000216.1 GCA_013696465.1 Pyrinomonadaceae bacterium | reverse complement strand
GTAAAAGCCTACTTGTACGTGTCGTTACAAGACTCGCTGCTAATAGTCAGCTTTGGCTCGTGTCTTATCCTGACGGACAAGCGCGCAAGTTCACCGACGATTTAAACAATTACCTCGCCTTCAGCTTGAGTCATGACGCCAGCCGCATTGTGGCGATCCAAACCAAGCGGTCAGCGCACATCTGGATTTCATCGAACGAATGGGGAAGTGACGCAAGGCAAATAGTCGAAGGCGACGACTTCGCTTGGACTACTGATAGCAAGATAGTTTATTCATCAACGGTCGGCGGCAACCGCGACATCTGGATTATGCGCGCGGACGGATCAGAACAGAGACAGTTGACGGTTAATCCCGGCTTCGATAATCGACCCACCGCCTCGCCGGATAATCGTTACATAGTTTTCTCTTCAGACCGCACGGGCGCTAACCATCTGTGGCGCATGAATCTGGACGGAAGCAATCAAGTACAATTGACCCATGGCTTCGGAGAAAAGGACTCGACCATTTCTCCCGATAGCCAATGGGTTTTTTACAACAGAGTTGACGGTCAAACATTGTGGGGGATTCCGATTGAGGGCGGCGAGCCGGTGAGGATAACTGACGATTACGCTTATCGCCCCGCCGTCTCGCCCGACGGCAGGTTCGTCGCCTATTTCCGGTTTTCACCGGAAACAAACGAACGGCTCATCGCAGTTCGCGCGCTCGACGATTCGCAGGCGGTAAGAACACTCAAACTCGCGGCGGGAAGATGGACTTCACCAAGTTTGCAGTGGGATGCGGGAGATGTGATTTACGCGCGGGAGAGCGAGGGGCAAGTAAAGCTTTACCAGCAAGCTATAGACGCCAGCCCGCCGCAACAAATCGCCGCTTTCGCTGCGGAAGACGATTTCACTTTCTCACGGTCGCCCGACGGAAGACGGTTCGCCTTCGCGCGCGGCAATTGGCAACACGACGCTATGTTGATACGAACATCCCATTAATCTTCTTTCTTCACTTCGTCGAAGAACCGCTCGACGTGAGAAGATCGTAGTTGCCGAGTTCGCGGTTGTGATTGTCGAGCGTGCCGATCACGTCGGAAGTCTCTTCGAGCATCTGCTTCGTCATCTCAATCGAATCGCTCAACTGCTCGAAGTCGAGCGCGGAAACTCGTTCGGGCGTCGGCAGCGTGACGACTTGATCGTTGACGAGTCCGAAGAAGTTTTCGATTGATTGCAGTTGACCTTCGACGAGTTTGACGGAACGCTCAAGTTCGATGAACGCGGCGAGACGACGTTTGAGAATCTCAGCGTTCGCCTGCTGCACGCGGCGCGCTCGGTCGTCCGAAGCGTTCTCAATCGCGCGCTCGGCTTGCGAGAGTTGATTCTGCACAGCCTGACGGTTGATCGAGCGCAGGTGGTTTTTGCGGCGGCGGTAAACGTCGAGCAGATCAACAAAATCTTCCCAACGCTGATCGAGCGTTTGCAGATTCGCCGGAATCTCGCGCGAGGCGGTAAACTTCTGGTAATTCTCGTAAATCTGACCCTTCAACCACTTGAGATAGTTGACGGCTTCGATCTCGCGCGGATCGAATTTTTTGATCATCGCTTCGCGGCGGTGCTCGCGCAACCTGCGTAGATGATCTTTCGCCCGCTTATCAATCACCTTGCGGTAGAGTGCGCTGGCGGGCACGGTGGCGAGGTAGAGGCTTTCGGCGACCAAAGCCGCGCCGAGCGGAATCACGGACTGCGTGTAGGCCGCCGCCACCGCGAACCCGGCGATGCCCCAGAAGTTGACGGGTTCCTTCAGGGCTTCCAAGACGTACTGCGTGTCGATCTTCGGTCTCTGCTGCGTCATAAAACCTTACCGCTTAAAGAATAATTCCCGACCTCAAAACAATTCACAACATTTATCAGTGCTCGTTGGCGCTCTCTTCACGCGCCGGAGGCAGCGCCCCCACTTGCTTCGTCGTCGAACCCGGCAAGAGTCCCATCTCCTGCTTGTACGCGAGTAACTTGTCTTGCAACTGCATGTCACTCGCCTCGCGCTCGATCTCTTGCATCTGCGTATCAACATTCGACGTGCCGAGTTGCATTTTGGCTTCGGCGGCGGCGGAGCGGCGATCAATTTTATCGCGCATCTCGCCGAAGGATGAAGCGTCGTCGCCGAGATTGAAAGATTCCATCGTCTGGGCAAGCTGCTCTTGGAGTTTGGCCTGCTTCGACTGGTTGATGAGTTGCATCGCTTCGGCCGTGCGTCGCTGCATCTGAAGCACGTAGTTGTCGCGCGCCTTCAGAGCTTGCTTGGATGCGTTGCCCGCGTGGTCGAGTTGCTGTGTGGTTTTCTGCAAGTCAACCTGCGCCTGTTGGAGTTGACCGATGTAGGCAGTGGCGATGTCGTCGCGTCCCAATTTGACTGACGCTTTGATCTTCGAGTCGAGATCAACCACCTGCGATTCGAGACGTTCTTTATTCTTCGCCAGCAACTTTTCGGTCGCCATCACCTGCGCCACCGAGTTGTTGAGTTCCGGCACGCGGTCGCGCATATCGCGGATCGTCTGTTGGAGAATAAGTTCGGGGTCTTCGGTTTTTTCCACCAGCCCGCCGAACATCGCGCGTAACGAACGCTTCAATCTTGCCCAAGTTCCCATTAGTCTATGCTTCCTTCAATCGGCAACCCGCGATAATTATAAAAACCTTGAAGCCGTTAAGCTAATACGACGGACGGAGGGGGGCGGTTGCAACCGCAAGCCGACCGTGCCGCCTTGCAAAGGCGAGTATAACAGCAGTCGCGCGTTCAGGACTAGAGCGTAAGTGACCGGAGCGCAAACTAAAACGAAAACCAGAAAATAATCTACCCGTTCGCGTTCGGAATCACAGATTTCGGTTAACGCCCACGCTCGCTTGCGCGAATTTTCCGATGTCGCGCCGATATTGCATCCCTTCCCAGTTTATACTTCCGACGCGTCGGTAGCAGCGACGTAAAGCTTCGTCGAGCGTCGCGCCCGTGCCGGTAACATTGAGCACGCGCCCGCCCGCGACAATCCAGTTGCCTTCCGCATCGCGCTCCGTCCCCGCATGAAAAACTTCAACCCCCGCGTCTGAAGAATCCACGCTTCCGAGTCCTTCGATGCGCGCCCCCATTTTGGGTTGTTCAGGGTAGCCCCGCGCCGCGAGCACCACGCACGCCGACGCCTCCGCGCTCCATTCAACCGACACTGAATTTAATCTTCGACTCGCCACCGCGTCAAAAACTTCCGCGAGATCGCTTTGCAGCCGGACGAGGATCGCCTGCGCTTCGGGGTCGCCAAAGCGCACGTTGTATTCGAGCACGCGCGCCCCCTCCGTCGTCAACATCAAGCCGACGTAGAGCACGCCGCGAAACTCGAAACCTTCCGCGCGCGCTCCCTCTAAAGTAGGTTCGACGATTTCGCGCGCGATGCGGTTCTTCGTTTCCTCATCGAGCACCCATTCGTCGGTTACTGCGCCCATGCCGCCCGTGTTTGCGCCCGTGTCGTTTTCGCCGATGCGTTTGTGATCGCGCGCGGCGGGCATCAATTTGTAATCGCGCCCGTCTGTGAAAAGAAGCAGCGAGGCTTCACGCCCCGCAAGCGTTTCTTCGAGCACAATGGATTTTGACTTGCCGCTTATCTCCGTTTTCAACAAATCAGCCGCCGCCCGCATTGCCTCCCCGTGTGAACGCGCGAGGACGACCCCTTTCCCGGCCGCCAACCCGTCGGCTTTCACTACAACGGGCGCATTCGCTTTTCCAAATTCCCCGCGCTGTAGAATTTGACGAACTTCGTCAACGGAATTTGCCGCGCGGTAACGCGCCGTCGGGATGCGATGGCGCGTCATAAAATCTTTGGCGAAAATTTTGCTCGACTCTAACCGCGCCGCTTCCCGCGTCGGGGCAGCGACAAGTAGATTGCGCCTCGCAAACTCGTTTGTCAGTCCGAGTGCAAGCGGCGCTTCCCCGCCGACAATGGTGAGATTGATCTTCGCTTCCTCCACGTAGTTGGCGAGCGCAGAAACGTCCGTGGTGTTGACCGGCAGACACGAAAACTCCTCCGCGATCCCGGCGTTGCCGGGCGCGCAATGAATCTTCGCGTCGTGCGTCGAAGTTCTTCGCAGAGTTCGCAGGATGGCGTGCTCGCGTCCGCCCGAACCGATCACCAGAATTTTCTTCATAAACTTCGCAAACACTCACGGTTTCGTAATGATCTAAGGATTACGCTTCCAACTTGCGGCGACATAAGACGAGCATTCGTTAAGGGCACACGACGAAAGCGGGAGGACGGCGCGCCGCTTAAGCGACTCATCCTTTTTCATCGGAGAAACTCCTTGACGAGAAATTGGGCGCTATATTACCAAACTGCGGGAAGGGCGGCGAACAAAAATTCGCGCATCAAAACTTGACACAAATTTAACATAGATATAACTTGCAGTTACTCGGACGCCGATTGCGGCAAGATGTTCTCGAACAAAAGAATTGCCCGCGACATTGAAGAGCGTTGACGCTCTTAAACAGTGTTCTCGTTGAAGTGAAAGCACGAAGCAGTTATCCTCGTTAGTTAGCATCAACAATCAGAATTCGACGACGACCAACAGAGCGACTTCCCTCACCGATGTTTTCGCTCAAACGGATCAGCACAAGGGACGTTTGATATGAATCAAGTAAAGGCAGTGAGCGAAGAAGCGAATGGGGAATGGAGAGAGACGGGCGAAGCGGAAGTCGAAGACCGCAACATCAAATGCGTTGATTGCGGCGAAGATTTCATCTGGACGGCGGGCGAGCAAACCTTCTTCCACGACAAAGGCTTGCAGAACG
>JACCYN010000209.1 GCA_013696465.1 Pyrinomonadaceae bacterium | reverse complement strand
CCGATTGGCTGGTGGGTGCTCCACGAAGCCTGCCGCCAAATGCGCCAGTGGCAACTACGCTACTCGGCGCGCCGTACCCTCAAGCTGAGCGTTAATCTCTCCGGCAAGCAATTATCACAAACGGACGCCGTCGAGCGGATCAAACAGATTATGGAGTTAACCGACTTCGATCCTCACCAACTAAATTTAGAGATTACCGAAAGCGCGCTCATCGAAAACACCGACGGTGTGACATTGATGCTGACACAACTCCGCGCGCTCGGCGTCCGCTTGAGTATGGACGACTTCGGCACAGGCTATTCCAGCTTGAGCTACCTCCATCGCTTCCCGCTCAACACGCTGAAGATTGATCGCTCGTTCATCAGCCAAATGAGCGCCAGCGACAAGACCGCGATTGTTCACACTATCATCTTGCTCGCGCAGAATTTAGGGATGAACGTTATCGCTGAGGGAGTCGAGACATCCGAGCAGATGGAACTTCTTCGAGCGCTCAACTGCGATTACGGTCAAGGCTATCTGTTCTCTCCCCCCGTAGATGCTGCCGCGGTCGCAGAATTACTTCAGGCGCGGCAGCATTATTGTGATGTTGGCGGCGCGCTGGTAAGTGAGGTGGGTCGTCAATAGCGGACGCTATTTGTGGCGTTCACACCGCGTGTTACTGCCGTGCGTACTCTAGCTTATTAACCCTTTACAAAATTCCATTTGCTCTGCCATTTTGGTTTTGATTTTCTACCCGCCCGTCTTTCATAAAGATCGTGCGGTCGGCGAACTCGGCGGCCAAGTCGCGGTCGTGTGTAACGAGGACGACTGTCAACCCGCTTTTATCAATCATCTCGCGTAGCAACGCGAGCAGTTCGCGGGCGCGCGTCGAATCCAAATTTCCTGTCGGCTCGTCAGCTAAAAGGATGCGCGGACGATTCGCCAACGCGCGGGCGATGGCGACGCGCTGCTGTTCGCCGCCGGAAAGCTCCGTCGGCTTGTGCGTCAGGCGATTGCCTAATCCGACCTCTTCGAGCAACTCGCGCGCGCGCTCCTCCCGTGCTCGTCCGCGAAGGCCGCCGAACGCCAACGCCAGCCCGACGTTTTCGGCAGCCGTCATGCTCGGAATCAAATTGAAGTTTTGAAAGATCATCCCGACCGACAGGCGGCGGTAATAGGCCATCTCCTTTTTCGTAAACGGTGCGAGCGAACGATTCTCAAAAACCACTTCGCCACTCGTCGGGCGATCTAAACCGCCGAGCAAATTGAGAAGCGTTGACTTACCCGAACCCGAAGTCCCTTGCAACGCGACGAACTCTCGCTCGCCGATTGCAATCGAAGCCCGGTCAAGCGCCACGACGTTCGTCTCGCCCATCTGATAAATTTTCGAGGCTTCACGCGACTCCAGCAAGTTCAACATCAATTCCGTTCCGCGAATGTTAATTCCTACTTCGTCCCTGCCTATCACGCCTGAAATCACAAAGCGAGTTTCATCCCAACAAAGAATCAGCCGCCGCGTGATAAGTTGGCGACACGCGGCGGCTCGATGATTCCTAAAATTGAACAAACAAGGACTAAATTTCCTTGTATTCCGAATCAACGTCTTCGTCGGAGAACGCCACGCGATAGTTCGGCGATTGCTTCTGCTTTGTGATCAGCAGATCGTCTTTCGTCTTCAGCAAATCGGCGCGGGTGTAAACAGAAAGCTCAAAGTTGTAGCCGTGCGTGATCGCGTCTTTCGGACACGCCTCGACGCAGTAGCCGCAGAAGATGCAGCGCCCATAATCAATGTTATAAATTTTCGCATAGCGTTCATCAACGCCGATGCGTTCTTCCTCCGGTCGTGGATCATCGTCCGCGATAATGTATATGCAATCCGAAGGACACGCAGCCGCACACAGAAAACACGCGACGCATTTTTCGCGCCCCAATTCGTCTACGTGCAGCAGGTGTTGCCCGCGATAGCGCGGCTGCAACGTCACGGGATCGTCCGGGTACTGTACCGTCCACTTCTCTTTCGGAATCTGCGCGAGGGTGATGCTCATCCCCTTGATGATCGCCTTCGTCGAATCAATAATGTCGCTGATGATTGACACTCAACAACTCCTCTTAAATCTAAACCAGTTCAAGCTTACTAAAGAAGTAGCTGATTTCTATTGCCGCGTTCTCTTCCGAGTCAGAGCCATGCACGGCATTTTCGCCGAGCGATCCGCCAAACTCTTTTCGCAGCGTCCCCGCATCGGACTTCGCCGGATCGGTCGCGCCCATCAGATCGCGCCACGCTTTCACCGCGCCGTTCTTTTCCAACGCCATCACAATACACGGCGCGCTCGACATGAAAGTTGTTAGCTCGCCGAAAAATGGTCGCTCACGGTGAACGTCGTAAAAGCCTTCCGCCTCTTCGCGCGTCATGTGCATGAGTTTCATCGCGCGAACCTTAAAGTCGTTGTCAACAATACGTTGAATAATGTTACCGAACTTCCCGGCGCGCACTGCGTCAGGCTTAATAATACCGAATGTAAGATTTCCGACTTGTTCCGCCATTCCTATTCCTCAATTGTTAAGACTTTTTTCTACCACCCGTTATTACCGCATACAAACCCGCAAGGAACAACAACCCACCTAACACTAACCCTACATAGTGACCGGCAGTGTACGCACCGCTACCCTCAACTTGGCGAGAACCAAATAGATTGGAAAGAAGTATGCCTCCACCCCAAATAAGGGCAATTGCCCCCACGATACGATAGCGATACATCCGCCTCCAAATCTTTCGGCCGACTAACTCACGCGGCTGCTTTCGCTCCCAGAGCGTCTTTCATTGCCTGCCCGATCTCGGCCGGTGAATGCACGACGCGAATGCCCGCCGCTTCCAACGCTTTCATCTTCTCGGCGGCCGTGCCCTTGCCGCCCGCGATGATCGCACCGGCGTGTCCCATTCTCCTTCCGGGCGGCGCGGTCTGTCCGGCGATGAAGGCGACGATGGGTTTCGTCACGTTGTCCCTCGCAAACTCCGCCGCGTCCTCTTCGGCCGTGCCGCCGATCTCGCCGATCATCACGATGCCATGCGTCTCGTCGTCGTCTTGAAAGAGGGCGAGCGCGTTTAAGTGCGTCGTGCCGACAATTGGGTCGCCGCCGATGCCGATGGCGGTGGATTGACCCAAGCCGAGTGCTGTTAATTGCCCGACGGCTTCATACGTCAACGTCCCCGAACGCGAGACAACGCCGATGCGCCCTTCCTTGTGGATGTGTCCGGGCATAATGCCGATCTTGCATTTGCCGGGTGAAATTACGCCGGGGCAGTTCGGGCCGATGAGTCGTGTCTTTTTGTCGGCGAGGTATTCTTTCACCGCCACCATGTCAATCACCGGAATACCTTCCGTGATGCAGACGACGAGCGGAAGTCCGGCATCAGCCGCTTCCATGATCGCCTCGGCCGCAAACGGCGGCGGCACGTAAATCACTGAAGCGTTCGCGCCTGTCTCCTTCACCGCGTCGGAAACGCTGTTAAAAACCGGCACTCCTTCGTGCGTCGTGCCGCCTTTGCCGGGCGTGACGCCGCCGACGACCTGTGTGCCGTATTCGATCATCTGCTTCGCATGAAACGTGCCTTCTTTGCCCGTGATTCCCTGTACAAGGAGGCGCGTATTTTTATCAACCAGAACGCTCAAAGGTGTGTGCTCCTCTAAGTTTGAGTATTTAATTATACGAAATTATCCGGCTCGTTTTCGCTGACAGCAAAATATTTTCGTACTATAGCATAACCCTACGCGGCATCGCATACGGGCGGGAAGAGAGATATTCGTTGGTGTAAGCAAGCAGTCACGGGTGAAACTGTAGCAGCTCAACCCGTTTTTCAGTATTGTTTAGCAGTGCTGTTTTCAGTGTGCATTTGGGTGGGTACAATACTCTGTTATTTCGGTGTAATATGTTTGCCTTCCGAAGCGTGCAAACTACTGCATGACCGATATGGAAATCGCCGCAGGTACTCGTCTTGGTCGCTATGAAATTCGCTCCCGTCTTGGCGCGGGCGGCATGGGCGAAGTTTATCTCGCGCAGGATACGGAACTTCGCCGCACGGTCGCTATAAAGATTCTGTCCGCCGATCTCACTTCCAATCAACAGCAAACAGATCGTTTTCTACAAGAGGCACGCGCCGCCTCCGCGCTTAATCATCCTAATATCATTACCATTTATGAGACAGGTCAAACGGACGCGGGATGGTTCATCGCCACAGAGTTTATTGACGGGTTAACGTTGCGCGAGCACGTGAGGGGCGTGCAGGTGGAGGTAAGCGAACTGCTTGAGGTGGCTATACAAGTGGCTTCGGCACTGACAGCGGCGCACGCGGCGGGGATAGTACACCGCGATATCAAACCCGATAACATCATGCTCCGGCGTGATGGTTACGTCAAAGTTTTAGACTTCGGACTTGCCAAACTCACCGAGCGGCCAGACAACAATCCTGAAGACGTAACAATACAACTCGTTAAAACAAAGCCCGGCATGGTGATGGGGACGGTCAGTTACATGTCGCCGGAACAGGCGCGCGGGCATGAGGTGGATACACGAACAGATGTGTGGAGCCTTGGCGTGGTGATCTATGAGATGCTGACAGGGCGCACACCGTTTGAAGCCCCGACGGCCACCGACATTCTTTCCCTGATCCTTCAGCGCGATCCGCTCCCGCCCGCGCGACATTCCCTCAGAGCGCCCGCCGAGTTGGACAGAATTGTGCTCAAGGCGCTCGATAAGGACAGGGAAGAGCGATACCAAACGATCAAGGACATGCACGTTGACCTGCGCCGTCTCAAAAAGCGTTTGGACTTCGAGGCCGAGTTGGAGCGCTCTGTGCCGCCGGAATCAGTAAGCCGCGCGATGGCTGCCGTCAACGACGTACCCGCGATCAGTGAAACAATAAAAGCGCCGGCATCCCTTACCGAAGAAGTTGCGACGGGGCGCCCGACGCACGCCGACGCTCCGGTTAAGCGGACTGAAGGACACAAGCGCGGCGCGCTCGTCGCTCTAGGGCTACTGCTGCTGCTCACCGTTGCAGGCTTCGGGTTATATAAATTCGCCGGTCGTGACAAATCGGCAGCCTCGCCGTTTCAGAAGATAAAGATCAACAGGCTCACCACCAGCGGCAAAGCTGTGAACGCCGCCATCTCGCCCGACGGTAAGTATGTCGCTTTCGTCGTGTCTGATGCGGGAAAGCAAAGTCTCCAAGTCAGACAGGTGGCAACAACGCAGGAGACCCAGATAGTCGCCCCCGCCGAGGTTCAGTATGAGGGACTGACTTTCTCGCCCGACGGCAACCACATCTACTACGCCATGTCAGACAGCAATAGTTCCCAAGGCGCGCTCTACCAAGTGCCCGCGCCTCTCGGAGGGACGCCGAGAAAGTTGCTGGTGGGTATTGACAGCCCCATCTCCTTCTCTCCTGACGGCAAGCGTTTCGCTTTTCTGCGTCAGATCACGCAAGGAGAGATCGCGTTGATTGCCGCCAACATGGATGGCACGCGCGGGCAGACGCTCGCCACCCGCCGATACCCTGATTTCTTCCTCTCCGGCCCAGCATGGTCGCCGGACGATGAAGTGATCGCCTGTGCCGCCGGAAGTTACGCCGATGGCTTTTACATGAATGTGGTCGGAGTGCAAATCAAGGGCGGAGAAGAAAAGCCGATTACACCTCGAAAATGGTGGTCAGTCGGGCGGGTCGCGTGGCTGCCGGATGGTAGCGGCTTGATCATGGCCGCGAGGGAGCACGAGTTAGCTTCGTCTAAACAGTTGTGGCAACTCTCCTACCCCGGAGGCGAAGCGCATACCATCACCAACAACTTGGATGATTACGGCGGCGTAACTCTGACGGCGGTTTCCGGCGAGCTTGCCCTCGTTACCGTACAATCCAATTTAACTTCCAACCTGTGGGTCGCGCCGGATGGGGATGCGGGTCGCGCGAAACAGATCACCTCCGGGATGTCTGATGGGGTCTCCGGCATTTCGTTGACGCCGGACGGTAAAATAATTTTCACATCTTCTGATGCGAGCGGTAGCCGTGACATCTGGCGCATTGAGGGCGATGGCAGCGACCGAAGGCAACTGACGTTTAATGCAGGCAATAACCTCGACCCGTCGGTTTCACCCAACGGTCGTTACATTGTCTTCGGCTCGAACCGCACAGGTAAGTTCAACATTTGGAGGGTGGATGCGGATGGCGGCAACCCGCTCCAATTAACGAACGGCGGCGGTGAATGGTGGCCGAACTGGTCGCCTGACAGTCGCTGGGTGGTTTATACCTCATTCGGCCTCGACGGCTGGGCGTCTTGGAAGGTATCGGTTGAGGGTGGCGACCCTGTGCCGTTGAGCAACATCTCTGTGAGTCGACCGGCGGTCTCGCCCGACGGGAAGTTGATCGCCTGCTTCTACAAGGATGTCCAAGCCAAATCACAAATGAAAGTAGCGATTCTTCCGTTTGAAGGCGGAGCGCTGATGAAAACCCTCGATATTGCTCCTACCGCTAACACTAACTTCAGCGTGCGGTGGACTGCTGACGGGCGGGCTTTAACATATGTGGACGCGCGCGATGGCACTTCCGAAATCTGGAGTTTACCTATTGATGGCGGTTCACCAAAACCGATGACGAACTTCAAATCTCAGCGAATCTTTTACTTTGATTGGACGCGCGACGGCAAAAACTTAGTTTGCGCGCGAGGCGCGGAGACCACTAACGTCGTTTTGATAAGGCAGGCTTCCGAGAACGACTGAATCAAGCGGAAATTAACTGCGAAGTCTCTGTACTACTGCCTTAAGAAGTCGCTTTATAATAAAAAATTAACTTGCGGTGTTAAAAAAATAGTATAAACTAACCTCTCTGTTAAATCTTAGGTAGTCGCATTAACGCTCGAATCAGGGATGGCTCCCGCAGTATGTATTGCCCTGAATCCTTTACGGACTACATCCTTATAACGCCTGCATACGCTTGCGACTCTCGGATAGGAAAAACCAATAAGTTAATTGTATAACGAAAGGAAAAGTCGAATGTCTCGTCTAAGTATACTAGCCTGCGCAGCCTTCGCGTGTATGATGTTGATGTCTCAAGCTATCAACGCCGAATCAATCACACTGACAATTGAGCCGCCTCCCCCG